>NC_010161.1:2065000-2365000 GCF_000196435.1 Bartonella tribocorum CIP 105476
ACAGGTTGTAAAAACGTTAGAAAAATTTAACCTTTCCGATACTCTTAAAGAGGGAAGTCTTTTACGCATTGGGATTGTGACACAAGCTGGAGAAGAAGATCATCTCGTACGCGCAAGCATTTATCAAGGGATGTATCACGTCCTCACCATTGCTCTAAATGATAAAGGCCAATTCATTGAAAGCACAGAGCCTAAAATGTCTAAAGCACTTAAAACGGCTTTTCAAAATGGTATTCCGCATTCTTATATCAATAGCGCGCAATTACCAACAGCTTATGATGCACTCTATAGTGCATTGCTCAGCCATAATATATCACAATCTCTCTCGCATCGTCTTATTCGTCTGCTGGCGACCAATATTGATATGAAAAGTCCGATAACCCCTAATGATCAGATCGAAATATTTTATGCTTTACCGCAGAGCGATAAAGAAACCAAAAACGGCAAAAAGAATTTAAAAGTAAAAGAATCACTCAAGAACGCTGATCCAGAAATTCGTTATATTAGTGCAACTTTTGGGAATGCAACTTATAAATATTACCGTTATCAATTAAAAGACGGAAGCGTTGATTATTATGATTCTGAAGGGAAGAGTTCAAAGCCTTTCTTACTCCGCAAACCCACACCCAATGGCGTTTTTGGTTCACCCTTTGGTCCACGCAAACATCCTATTTTAGGCTATGTTCGTATGCATACGGGTGTTGATTGGGTGGCCCCTAAAGGATCTCCCATTATTGCTATAGGAGATGGTATTGTGACAAAAGTAGGCGTAACAGGTGGCTACGGAAATCATACAGAAATTCAACATGCCAATGGATATGTCAGCAGTTATTCACACCAAAGCCGTTATGCACCAGACATCAAACCAGGCGTAAAAGTACGTCAAGGACAAATCATCGGCTATGTTGGCTCAACAGGAATGGCAACGGGGCCCCATTGTCACTTTGAAATCATTGTCAATGGCGTCAAAGTTGATCCCATGCGCATCCGTATCCCCAATAGTAAAGCCTTAACTCATCAAGATCTACAAACATTCCTACAAGAAAAAAACAATATTGATTCCTTGATAAACAGCCCGATAACACCTTCTAACGATACTTAAAACATGAAAGCACCGTGCAAGTGTCTTCCTCACAAAAGCTTGTGAACATTTCAAATCTTTCAAAAAATATCTTAGAATTTAATGACCTCAAAGGCATTTGCGCGCTTAAGAATATTTTATAGTCTAAGGATATGCAAAAAATAGAGCGATGTTCAAAAATAATCATAGCCTCTATCCCCTTATCAAGGCGTACAGTGGAAATCTAAAACAGAGAAAAGGGTAACTCTTCATATATTCTATCAAGACACTGAAAAGCGCATTCTTCCCTATATTTTAAAAGATTTCTTCCCTATATTTTAAAAGATCATGAGGAATAACAAAGTTTAAATTTTTCTACAAACAACAAGTAAATAATATAAAACTTGCCTTTTAAAATTTTCAATTGAAATTTTCATAAATGTAAAATACATATTGATAAAATCATTTGATATTTTATAACACAACGATAATAAATAATTAAAAAGGATTAAGTTTATGAAAGCTGCAATAATAAACATAATTATTATTATAGCTTTGGTTCCTTTCTTTTTTATCTCTGAAAAAGCGATAGCGACACCTTATCACACGCAAAATGGTGTAACAGTCTCAAAAATGCAATCAGAAAAATTGTAAAATTATTCAGCAAATAAGAATGGAGCTAAAAATCTAATAATTTCTGTTATTTCAGTTAAGATTGAAGAAAAGGAAAATGCACAACGAGAAAGGAAGCTTTAACCATAAAGAAATTGGATAAAGCAAAAAATAAAAAACGCAAATCAAGAATTTTTCTTATCGACTTGCAAAAGTGAATGAGAAAAAGAGCAAACATTGAGAGAGACGGAGTTCTTTCCAATGTTCAACAACGTGAGAAATTAAAACTTCTTTCAAACAACAATAATAACTCTTCTAAAACATAACAACCTCAAGACAGTAACCTTTCACAAGCGATAGAGAATTCTCAAAAACCGCCTCAAGCAAACAAAGGCTATACGACTATCATTATGGCTGATCTAAAACCATGACGCTTGGATTATGCTGATTTTCACTCGATAAAAAACAGAGATAAATGATCAGAAAAATAAAAAAGTTGCCCAGGCATTAAAATCACACAAAGCAGAGTTTTTCATTGTGAATAGCGACTTAACCAAATACAGTCGAAAAGAAACATATGATGACTATGCCGATATCTATAAAAACCTTGATGCTCCTGTTTATGAGAAACTCGGCAATTATGATTATTGCGGATAATGTCGGTAGGTGTATAATTCCTAAAGCATGCAATTTTTTCTGCAATGCCTATGCGATAAGCGCTGTTGAAAGGATGATAAAAGAAATGAAAAAGTATAAAAAAGCCCCTCTCAAATTGCTCTCAAAACCTCACCGCAAAGTCGCTTTTTAAGGGTACTTACCTGAGAGAAAGAAGTTTAAGCTACTCATGGAATTATGAAGATATTCACGATGTACAGCTTCAAAATTACCCAACTTATACGGCTAATTTATCTAACAGTAGCACTCAAGTAAGAATAACAAGCGCTCTTAAGTGGCTAAAAAAAGATTTAGCGGCTGCTGATGCAAGAGGGAAAGTTACAATTCTCAATTTTCACGATGCTCGCCCCCATTTTGGAGATAAAGATTCGCATTTTCTCCATCCTAAAAATGCTCGAAAACTCGCTGCATTTAAATTCATCATTACAAGTCACGATGTAAAAGAAATTTTTGTAGAACACGAACATCAACGATTCTATTGCCGTGCACAGGATAATAAAGTCTTTGAAAATATCCCAGTTTATACAGCAGGAGCACTCTTCAAAGGAGACGACGACCTCGTCAATGTGCGAGGAAAAAAATATTTACCTCAAAGCCTATAACGGAAAAATAGGAAAACCAGTTTTGGTTGAGAATTTAGGACGCAATGGAGCCAACGCCTCCCTTTGGGAGAGTTGTCGTAATTTATAAGGACATTCTTTTTACTTTCAACTTTCACACGCAAAGGGAGCACCTTCAAATGACCTAGGTTGCCTCCTTTGCACCACCTGTATTAAGTTTTGGTAAAGGAATGACAATCTTTGTGCCCCCTAAAGCAGAAGTTTCAAAAAAGGGCTTTTCACCAAATTGCATATGAAAGCTGTTCTACCACCACACAGACCAAGCCCCGTCTTTTGTTCTGAAGTTTGTCCCTTCATCCCCACACTATCTCTTTTATAATGAATAACGATTGCCCATTTGGCTGAGAGCCAAAAGAGATATAAATATGAGGGAGACGATGATCAGGACAAGCATATTTTAAGAACTTGGTCAATAATTCACCAAGGGTAATTTAAAATGTTGTTGCATCTCCTGAAAACAAGCAGCTTTTATATGAATAGTGATGGTTTCGCGAAAACGTATTATGTTATTTTCTTCTCTTAAAAACGAACAAACAGAAAAAATTTACGCCTTTTAAAAATTAGTCAGAGATTTTTTTTGAGCTCTTCGTGCTAAGTTTTGGCAAAGGAATGACGATCTTTGTGCCCCCTAAAGCAGAAGTTTCAAAAAGAGGTTTTTCACCAAATTGCATACAAAGCTGTTCCACAACCACACGCCCAAGTCCCGTTTTTTGTTCTAAAGTTTGGCTTTTCATCCCCACGCCATCATCTTCGACAATAAGCATCAATTGTCCATTTGCCTCAGGACCAAAAGAGATATAAATATGCCCCTCTCGTTGAGAGGGAAAGGCATGTTTTAAGGAATTTGTCAACAATTCACCAAGGATAATTCCAAGTGTTGTTGCATCTCTTGAAGACAATCGACAATCTTTAAAGTTCGTGTGAATGGTAATGTTTTCACGCAATTCAAAAGGAACTGCCAGTTCGACATCATGCACAACAGAACTAAGAAACTCTGCCAGTAGCGTTGTTTCCATATCATCACTCAAGCGCAAACGACGATGTGCTGTGGAAATTGTCTGAATACGATCCCGCGCAGCCCCTAAAACAGAACGCACTTCTTCATTTTTACTCCGACTTAATTGAAGCCCCAGCAAAGAAGACACCGTTCCAAGAGAGTTGCCAATGCGATGACTTGCATCCTGCAACAATATTTCAACCCGTTGGCGCTCTTTCTCGGCATGATTGCGTGCTCTTTCTAATTCTTGTGTTCGTTCTTTCACACGGGCTTCTAGAGCGATATTTTCGCTATGAAGCAGCAATTGATACAATTTTAAAGAGCGTACATCACGATGAAAACGATTAATAACAAAATAGGCAGAAACAAAAGTACTCACGACAGAAACAATAGCCGCCAATGTTAAAGCAGCCCGCATCAATGCGATGCCCTCACGCTGTTTTTGTCGTACCATATCATCGCCATTAATAAAACTTGTCATCAATTGAGCTAAACGTGCCACGGGAATCCTCGAGACTTCTAGAGACGCGGAAGGTTGAGAAGATTGATCAGGAAGTGTATCAAGAGCTTGCATATGGGCATGCATAAAAGCCTTGCGCGCTTCGACGTCCTTTTTAAAAGCCGTAAACCACTCATACCATTGTGGATGTGCATAAACAATAAGCTCCGTATAATCGAGAATATCCTCGAGCTCTCGTGACGCATTTTCGAAATGTGCTTTATCTTCTGGCTTTCGGGTTTTTGCATAGCTACGATCAGCAATAGCCATATCGATTAAGCTAATGAGCACCAAATCAGCCTGTTCGCGCAATTCTGAACTTGTATTCAACTGGGCAACTTCTCGATCAACGGCATTTGAAAGCAACATAATAAAAACTGATGCTAAAAGAGCCATAACAAGAGAAACAACAATCGCTGCCCACCGCCAGCGTGATATCGTTGCATCAGAAGAAGGCATTTTAGGCAGCAAATTTGTCTTTGTTGTCATAGAATTTCCATTGGCGAACTTGAAAGTCGTCATTTTTCAGTACAAAGGAAGGCAACCTTAAGGAACATAAACCAAAAGCCTATGAGAGCGTTTCATACGGGCTTTTCTTGTATTCCTAAGGACACACGCCAAACATTCTGAATTTCCTCAGATACTGACTTTACTGTAATAGCTATAACGGGAATAAAAAAAACAAGGCTATTCATCATAATTATTATGCTTTTTTAGCCGTTAAATGAACACAATGTACTCCCAGCTGAATAAGAATCGGGGCCATAATCGGATTCACCATCGACATTAAGAAGTTCTTGTAATCGATGACGCGCCCTACTCACACGGCTTTTAATGGTTCCAACAGCACAGCCACAAATAGCTGCAGCATCTTCATAAGAAAACCCTGATGCCCCAATGAGAATAATGGCTTCTCTTTGATCGGCAGAAAGCAGATTTAAGGCTTTTTTAAAATCTTGCAAATCAAGCGTTCCATATTGAGGAGGATGAACTGCGACATTTTGGGTAAATACGCCGTCGGTATCTTGAACTTCCCTTCCCTTTTTGCGCATTTGACTATAAAACTCATTGCGCAAAATGGTAAAAAGCCAAGCTTTAAGATTGGTTCCCATCTCAAAACTGTCTTGCTTAGCCCATGCTTTCATAACCGTATCTTGAACCAAATCTTCGGCTTTATCGTGCTTGCCACTTAAAGAAACAGCAAAAGCACGTAGAGCCGGTAACACCACAAGGAGTTCTTGTTTAAAGTTTTTTGCGCACTTTGACATAAAGGATTCAAACCTTTTCCACATTGTTTAAGCCAAATTGCTCTGCACGCTCCAACTTCTCCAAAAGCTCGAGCAAACGCCGTGGCAGCGCTTCTTCTTGAATTTCCATGTAAAATTGGCGTAATTTCCGCGCTATTTCGCTGTTGGCACCGAGAAGATCATTTCCAACTTTAAATTGTGCGGTAAGATTTTTTTCATCACGGTCGTTCATTTTTTCTCCCCCTAATCCATATAATATCAGTAACACCGCGAAGAATTTTTCGCCTTATGGTTGTAAATATAACTCTCGGTAAAAAGTTCCATACAAATCGGAACTTTTTTATCTGTTGAGAATTTCAACCAACAAAATGCTTGAAAGGTCAAAGGAGTTATAAATTATGTCATTATCAACGCGCATTGCCCCGCATCTTCCCTATCTTCGGCGTTTTGCCCGCTCTGTCACTGGAAGCCAATCCTCTGGCGATGCTTATGTATCAGCGATGTTAGAAGCTCTCATTGCCGATATTTCCATTTTTCCCAAAGCATCCAGTGATCGTATTGGGACCTATTGGCTTTTTTGCCATCTTTTTGACCAAACCACCCCGAATATCCCTGAACCCTTGCCACAATTTGGACTTGAACAAAAAACCAGTGCCAAATTATCGTATCTCACGCCCCGTGCCCGCCAAGCATTTTTGCTCATTGCCGTTGAAGGATTTAATGAACAAGAAGCAAGTGAAATCATGGATCTGGATACGAAGGAGTTTCGCAAGCTTCTCAACCAAGCATCTATTGATATTTCTCAACAAATTGCGACGGAAGTGATGATTATTGAAGATGAGCCTCTTATTGCACTCGATATCGAACAAATGGTCGAAAGCCTAGGTCATCATGTTGTCGGCATAGCGCGAACGCGTGATGAAGCTGTCATCATGTATCATAAGAAAAAACCACGGTTGATTTTAGCTGATATTCAATTAGCCGATAACAGTTCAGGTATTGATGCGGTCAATGAGATTTTGAAAAATGATCGTATACCGGTGATTTTCATCACGGCTTTTCCTGAAAGGCTGCTCACCGGTGAGCGTCCAGAACCGACTTTTTTAGTGACCAAACCTTTTAATCCAGATATGGTGAAAGCGCTTATTTCGCAGGCTTTATTTTTTCAAGAGAATGCTTCCAAAGCAGCTTAGAACAAAGTAAACCTCTTTAATTATGATCGTTACACCTCTTTCAAAGCCTCCTATGGATAGATCTCACATGAGCGCGCTCATGCAAGCGATTCGTGGTGCTGATATTTGTGTTCTCTATCAAGCAACCAATCTGGTTTATTTATGGGCTGAAAACTTGCCCCACCATTTGCACCATAAATGGCGGGTTGGGTGTCGTGACAGCGACTTTTTTTCCCTTGATCTTGCAGACAATATGGAAACCATTAAATTGCAGGTTTTAGCCAGTGGCAAAATGCAAACCGTTGAAGCACGTTTTGAAGATACAAGCAAACAAGAGATTTGGTACAAATTTTCGATTGATTGCCACCGGAATGATAACGAAGACATTATCGGTATTATCACCACCGGTGTTAACATTTCCGGCTTACGCCGCCGCGAACAAGTGCTTAAAATTCTTCTTCGAGAAGTCAGCCACCGTTCCAAAAATCTTCTAGCGATCATTCAAAGTATTGCCAGCCAAACCGCCCGCTATACGGAATCCCTTCAGGTTTTCTTACGCAAATTTCAAGGCCGTCTTCATTCTCTTTCTCATTCTCAAGATCTGATTACTGATTCCGATTGGCGTGGCGCCCAATTTCGTGAATTGGTTCAAACGCAAGCTTTAGGCTATTTAATGAAAGAAAC
This sequence comes from Bartonella tribocorum CIP 105476, assembly GCF_000196435.1. Taxonomy (NCBI): domain Bacteria; kingdom Pseudomonadati; phylum Pseudomonadota; class Alphaproteobacteria; order Hyphomicrobiales; family Bartonellaceae; genus Bartonella; species Bartonella tribocorum. Next base: position 2,072,567 of record NC_010161.1, read on the forward strand.
AGAACGTTTTTCACTTGAAGGCGTCGATCCTTATCTTTTTCCCAATGCCGCTTTGCATATTGGTTTGGCTTTTCATGAATTGATTGTCAATTCTCTCTCTTTTGGAGCCCTTTCCCAAGAAAATGGTCGCGTTTGTGTACACTGCGAAATCAAAACAAAACTGAATGGCAAAACGTACCTACGCATCACTTGGCATGAGCACTTTGAATCCGGTGTTCCTCCCATGAACAATAAAAAAGCCTGTTTTGGCAGTGCCGTTCTCGAAAAAATCGTTCCCATTTCTGTCAATGGTTCCGCTTCCTTCAAATTGACAAAAGAAGGCATTGTTTATTGCCTTTCTGTTCCTGATACTTATTTTGATATTTTTTCTTAAAAGAGCCTTTCAAGCCATAATTTTTCTCTTCAGCACAATCTCTAACCTATTCAGCACGTTTTTTGTTTAGCACAAAGATATTTTCCAATCTCTCACGAACCTTAACAATGCAAATGCCGCTATCAACAATTCCTTCCTGCTGTCAATCAACTTCCATTGCTCCTATAACGCCTATTCTAAGACAAAAAACCTCAACGCTGAAGAGCAATCTGTCTTAAGCCTTTATAGATCAAATCAAAGCGAGCCTCCCCCTCCTCTCTTTTTGTCGAATTCTCGCAATACGCATATATTTTCATTTTGAAAGAAGATGAAATTTCAAGCGTTAAAGCCAATTCCTATCATCACTTTTCAGCTTTACAGGGCTTAAAGTATCCACGACAACGACGATAAACCGAAGGAAAATACATATTTTATGCTTTTATTTTAGCTTATCGCATTCTGGATCATCCTTTTCACACAAAAGAAAACATTCAAAACAGAAGGTCCTTTTTTTCACATACCGTTTTAATATTCCTCGATGTCTCCAAGCTCATTTCAAAACAACGCCTGTAAATAGAAGTACCACCCTCCATCTCCAATAAGCCATTAAGCACGCTCCTTTTTACCTTCATAGTACCTTCATAGCCCCTCTTTTCTCTCTTTACTCGCTAAAAGTGCCCGTTGCGCATCATCTTCTCCCCTCCTACACCAAACCCATTACATTCCCCCGATACAACAAAACCTTTAACATCAAAAAGCATTTACAAGAGACATTTTTAGTATTTTTTTTAATATTTTCCGTCCCCAAGTTTTCCTTCCCAACTTGGTTTTATGACATGCACGCCAATGATTTGGAAACCCTTGGAAACCCTTGGAAACCCTTGGAAACCCCTTGGAAACCCCTTGGAAACCCCTTGGAAACCCCTTGGAAACCCCTTGGAAACCCCTTGGAAACCCCTTGGAAACCCCTTGGAAACCCCTTGGAAACCCCTTGGAAACCCCTTGGAAACCCCTTGGAAACCCCTTGGAAACCCCTTGGAAACCCCTTGGAAACCCCTTGGAAACCCCTTGGAAACCCCTTGGAAACCCCTTGGAAACCCCTTGGAAACCCCTTGGAAACCCCTTGGAAACCCCTTGGAAACCCCTTGGAAACCCCTTGGAAACCCCTTGGAAACCCCTTGGAAACCCCTTGGAAACCCCTTGGAAACCCCTTGGAAACCCCTTGGAAACCCCTTGGAAACCCCTTGGAAACCCCTTGGAAACCCCTTGGAAACCCCTTGGAAACCCCTTGGAAACCCCTTGGAAACCCCTTGGAAACCCCTTGGAAACCCCTTGGAAACCCCTTGGAAACCCCTTGGAAACCCCTTGGAAACCCCTTGGAAACCCCTTGGAAACCCCTTGGAAACCCCTTGGAAACCCCTTGGAAACCCCTTGGAAACCCCTTGGAAACCCCTTGGAAACCCCTTGGAAACCCCTTGGAAACCCCTTGGAAACCCCTTGGAAACCCCTTGGAAACCCCTTGGAAACCCCTTGGAAACCCCTTGGAAACCCCTTGGAAACCCCTTGGAAACCCCTTGGAAACCCCTTGGAAACCCCTTGGAAACCCCTTGGAAACCCCTTGGAAACCCCTTGGAAACCCCTTGGAAACCCCTTGGAAACCCCTTGGAAACCCCTTGGAAACCCCTTGGAAACCCCTTGGAAACCCCTTGGAAACCCCTTGGAAACCCCTTGGAAACCCCTTGGAAACCCCTTGGAAACCCCTTGGAAACCCCTTGGAAACCCCTTGGAAACCCCTTGGAAACCCCTTGGAAACCCCTTGGAAACCCCTTGGAAACCCCTTGGAAACCCCTTGGAAACCCCTTGGAAACCCCTTGGAAACCCCTTGGAAACCCCTTGGAAACCCCTTGGAAACCCCTTGGAAACCCCTTGGAAACCCCTTGGAAACCCCTTGGAAACCCCTTGGAAACCCCTTGGAAACCCCTTGGAAACCCCTTGGAAACCCCTTGGAAACCCCTTGGAAACCCCTTGGAAACCCCTTGGAAACCCCTTGGAAACCCCTTGGAAACCCCTTGGAAACCCCTTGGAAACCCCTTGGAAACCCCTTGGAAACCCCTTGGAAACCCCTTGGAAACCCCTTGGAAACCCCTTGGAAACCCCTTGGAAACCCCTTGGAAACCCCTTGGAAACCCCTTGGAAACCCCTTGGAAACCCCTTGGAACTAAAAAACTTTAAAAACGTTTAACAATGAAGAAGCCCCTAGGCTGACAAATTGGTGTTCACACTGTCAACCACTTATTTGGAAAATATTTTATGAATCCTCTTGTTTTTATTCTCTTATTGGTTTCATGTACAGATGATTTTAACAGTTGCTATTCAAACAATAGAATGGCTAAAATCTACCCCACAGCTCAAGCATGTGAACAAGCCATGGTGCCATCCATAAAAAAATCTGCATTTTATGGACAACAAATTTTTGCCCAATGCATAAGTGTTCATCCCAATTTACATCAACAAAAAGTAAAATTGATCTGGTCTGTAACAAACCACGGAAATTTCCTGCTTAAAAGCCAAAATATTCATGACAAGATATCGACAGTCCACAAAGAAGACATTTTACCAACTTCACTGCCTCTTCTGCGTTCTTCTTCCACAAACCTCTTGCACAAAAAACTTTAAAAGCATAAACCCATCAGATCTCAAAAAATAATCAATGAAAGACCTGATGGATAATAAACCAATGCAACCTTCAAAAGACCATCACACAGAGCAAAATCCTCTGCCCCAAGATCTCCCCCTAGATCCTGCTGTAGAACGGGTGAGAAAAAAACTGATGGGTTTAATGATTATTTCCGTTTTAATAACGCTCTTTCTTATTCTGATCGTCCTGTTTTTAATCGTTTATAAAGTTACAACGGGATCTGCGCCAAAACAAACAGAGCTCTCTTCCTCCCATAGCAAAAATCCACACGTTATTTACCACACGCTCTCCCTACCGAAAAAAACACAAGTTTTGTCACAAAGCCTCTCAGAACACAATATTAGCCTCAAGATTTTAACCCCTGATGGACAAACAAAACTTATGATTTACAACTATCATACCGGTGAACTGATTGCCGTTCTTTCTATTGAGACAACAGAAGAAATATCAACAACAATGCCTCATTAAGCAAACCAACATCACCGGTTTACACAACATTTTTGAATCTTAAAAATTTTCCTCAGCTTAAAGATGGGACCACTTGTGCAAGAGTGGTCTTTTTATCTGTCTCCCCTCACCTCATCAAGATAAAGAGGCAACCTTTCAGTCAATGCATTCCCAGTCTTAAAAAACGGATATTACCCATAAAAGCTCAAATGAAAATACAAGAAATACACCTTTTTGAACACAAAAATTCAGCCTATTGCCTATTGATTTACAATAGTCATTTATTTAAATGCCAAACGAGCGCTTCAAATACCGTAAGCTTCTCTCATTTCAACTCTATTCATGATGAAGTTCATCAAAATCATTCCTTCAAACAATCCCAGCAAAGAAGCGTATGAATAAAAAGACCTCTTGTATGAATTGATTGCAAAAGCCAAAGGAAGAGCTGTTACAACATTGATGATGGAATAATAATGGCCCAACGTGCACCTTTTATTATACAAAGACGATCGATGGCTTTTATAGCATAGCAGGTTCCGATATAACAATCCCGTAGCAAAATGGGCTAGAATGACATTGAGAGATATTAAACACAGGTACAAATAAGCCCAGCAATCGGTTCTTCATAAAAGAACGACCTCTTAAATATACGAACGTAGATTTTCTCTATATCCCCATATTTCCAAGCCAAAAGATAATCCTTTCCTATCGCCCCCTATTTGCGATATTGATGACACGACGGCGGCGCATTTTTCTCTGTATCCCCTCACTTAATCCAGGCAAAGGAGGAATCTCTTCTGTTGATGTTGATGCATTCCCATTTTTAGAGTTTTCTGCTGTTGTCAATGAAAGCTCAAGAGATGTTTCATCTTTAGTCCGTACAGTACGCCGACGTGGAGAACGACGTGTTTTCTTGAAGAAATAATCTCCTCCGTCATCCTCTATTTGCGATATTGTCCCTAAAAACTCAAAGAACGAAAACTTAAAAAATGAAAATTATAGAAAACGCAAGAAACAGCGCATAGATACATCACGACATCAACAGCACCACAAGCACTTACACAGCATGCTTGAGACGTTTAAACATTTTCCTCGGCTTCAAGATTGACCACACGACGACGGCGCGTTTTTCTCTGTATCCCCTCACTTAATCCAGGCAAAGGAAGAATCTCTTCTGTTGATGTTGATGCATTCCCATTTTTAGAGTTTTCTTCTGTTGTCAGTGAAAGCTCAAGAAATGCTTTGTCTTGAGTCCGTACAGTACGCCGACGTGGAGAACAACGTGTTTTCTTGAAGAAATAATCTCCTCCGTCATCCTCTATTTGCGATATTGTCCCTAAAAACTCAAAGAATGAAAACTTAAAAAATGAAAATTATAGAAAACGCAAGAAACTGCGCATAGATACATCACGACATCAACAGCACCACAAGCACTTACACGGCATGCTTGAGACGTTTAAACATTTTCCTCGGCTTCAAGATTGACCACACGACGGCGGCGCGTTTTTCTCTGTATTCCCTCACTTAATCCAGGCAAAGGAAGAATCTCTTCTGTTGATGTTGATGCATTCCCATTTTTAGAGTTTTCTTCTGTTGTCAGTGAAAGCTCAAGAGATGCTTTGTCTTGAGTCCGTACAGTACGCCGACGCGGAGAACGACGTGTTTTCTTAACAGGTTCAACATTTTCCTCAGAGCGACAGTTCTCTTGATCCGTTTTCTCATCCGATAAAGCCTCGACAGCATTTTCACGCGCATCGCCATTTTGGGCTTTGACATATGCACCATGACCATTTTTGGGCGCCTGTATCTGTAATGCATCTGTATCACACTCGACAGTATCTGTCTTTTGACCGTCAGGATTTATTTCAGCGCATTCTTGCCCATTGTTTTCATCATCACGATTTTCATCACGCCGAGCTGATTGGGACATTTGCCCAGCTGCTGCCAAAATAATACGCAAATAGTGCTCGGCATGTTGCAAATAATTCTCCGACATCACGCGATCACCGGCACCTTGTGCATCACGCGCAAGACTGATGTATTTATCGGCAATTTGCTGAGCATTTCCGCGAATTTTGACATCCGGACCGCTACTTTCATAATTGCGAGACAACGGATTAGGACCGCGACGATTATTATTGTTATTACCATTATTGTTATTGTTGCGACCGCGTACCCGTCTATTTTGTTGTGGCCTCATTTGTATCCCTTTTTGGAGTATGTGTCTTTATTGACTTCTTTATTGACTCTTCTTCATTGCACCATTTTTTGATAATGCTGATCATGTTAAACATACGGTTATCAAGCTATCCGTGTTTTATTTCACTCAAACGAACCCTACTGATGTTGATAAAAGCATATATTTTTTTTGAAAATCACAAAACAGCAGGGAAATCATCAATCAAAAATCCCCTATTTCTCTGTCAACAAACAGAAACCTAGTGATGTTCACATAAAATGCCAAGTATTTTTTTTAAATAAACCATATTTCACTAAAAAAAAATAATTATCTTGTGGAAAACAAAAAGGAGAACATACGTACAACATTCTGACAAATAAAAAACCACTGTCAGAGAATACGAGAAGCTTCTCTTTTTCTTCTGTCCTAAAACCACCTTTATATTCTAAAACCACCGCTCCTAAAAAACGCCGATATTCTTTTCCCCCTCGTGCCATAAATTCATAAGCACTTCCACCCTAACGAGTCGCTCATTGAGCCTCTTTATTTTATGAATATAGCCTCTCTTCACCGCTAAAGCAACCCCTTGCGAGCGATAATCTACGATCGCTTCACAAAATCCTTAATTCTTATAAATAGATTAATATGAAGTATTATTCAAGCCCTATAATCACTAAGAGACCACTCTTCTTTCTCTAACATGCCAACGATCCTATCAATTTCCATTTTAACCCCATGGATTTTTAGTAAATCATACCACTTCATTGAGAACAAATTGAGCCTAAAAGCCAAATGGTTAAATACAAAAAATATCAATAAAAACAGCCCCAATGTTACACTTCCTTAAAATCGGATTCTTCTTTAAAAAAATGCTCCCTCAAAGTCTATTACTAAGGATAGCATAACGCCTTTCCTCTCTTATCCTTATCTTATAAAGAAAACTGGAGGGTATAAAACAAGCCCTTTTGCGAATCCAATAGAGCGTTTTATGCATGAAGCAACCTTGAAGGTTATAACCTTCGCAAATAAAAAATATTTTTTACTCAGTTTTGTTGTGTTGATTAACTTTTGTCATGCCTATTGACTGAAGACATCCTCAAAGAACGATGTTTCGTTATCCACACTGGTCTGTCAACAATCCGAACTTTTTTATATTCGTACAACAAATTGACTTACAAAGATCACTCATCTTTTTATGTATTGAGTAAGAAACCTTCATACCGTAGGATTTTTTTCATCTCCAATCTGTTTTCTATCGGATCAATCAAAATTATTGACGTACACGTTACAGGCAAAGGGAATCTGCGCAAAAGTAAAAAAAGAAAAGACTTTTAAAGGCCTCTTATAGGTCGTTTCAAAAGCCAAGCAAAGCCTGCCTACAACATTAGAGAACTAAATGTATGAGAATGCCAGCTTGCACTTTTATGAAACATAAAAAGGGGGATACTTTATAAATTTTACACACTTCATGGGCGCCTTTCCCATTTACAAAACAGCGACGCGAAATAAGTTTCTCGCACTTGTTATTTGCCTTAAACGAAAAGCGCAACGCGTTCTCCTGAAACTTCTACCCACGCCCCTAAAACACGTCAAAGAGACATCCATGGCTTATATGATCACAGCTTAAATGACAGGATTCGTACAAAATTAAAGATATTCAATTGGTATAGCGTCACAGAGCAATGAAGCGTTTTTAGCTTTTCACCAAAATTTGCATACTTTGTAACTTTCCGTGTAACACCTTAAAAGTAATTACGTGTTTTACCTTTTTCACGTTCATGTTCATTGAGAAAACAATCCCGTAAGAGAAAATAATTTCCATCCCCCGGTCGTACCATCGTCAAACATTGTTTTTTTGCAGTATCAGAAAACTTATCCCACATTTCACGAATAGCAAAATAGGCTTCACTTTCCAAATTAAGACAATGCTGATAAACTTCTCTTTTCATATCAGGCATCACGGAAGCAGAAATTTCCTTGCAATACACGCGCATATCAAAGACAGGAATAGCCAATTCAACAGGTGCTTGTTGTGTTATTTTTTTATCAGAAGAAAAATAACCAACCGCCTTTACGATAACAAAACCCAAAATCACGATACAAAAAAGTATCATACAAACAATAGCAATCTTGCGATATAATTTTTTGAAATAAGCCTTTTGTCTTGCGCGGATTCTATTTTCCATAAAGACTATACCCTTTAAACATCCCAAGAGAAGCTTTTTACAGCAAAAAACAACAGAAGTATCTTTTTATACAATACAGGGGATAACAGCAAACGATCAATAGTCTTAAAGACTCTTTTTTTCTCTGCACTCTTAATATTTTTTACTGTTTTTTTAGCGTATAAAATTCTTGTGAAAAACCTTTCACCTTTATGCAAAACAGAGATTATAATTTTCTCCCACCCGCTTAAAAGACAAAGATTGTTCATCCATCCCAATCTGTAAACAATTCGTCTTCGTATAAGACACATCCCATTGATGTATAAAGAATACTCATTATTGTGCATGTTGATTATTGTGCATGTTGAATGAGAAATCTGAATATCGTAAGATTCTCTCATTTCCAAACCTGCCTCCTGTTGCATCAGTGGAAACCACTTGTTTGCACGTTACAAGCAAAGCAAGCATGTAAACCCCAAAACTGTACAAGAAAAACATGTCTCTAACCGTCTCAAGTTATAAGAGCTTGTCGCAACATGATGAGTTGGAAAAGTGTATAATGCCCTTTTAAAACGTAAAGAGAAAGAGATATCTACACTTCATGGAAAATCCTTATACCATTCAGAGAGCCCCTCGCGAAAGAAGCTTGAAAGTAGAATGGCTCTTTTAGAGCTTGTCAAAAACATTGAAAGATGAACAAATATATTGAGAGCATTCAATTTTGCGAAAGAAACATGGTCCCCAAAAGACACGCGAAAAACAAAAGTGTAAAACATAATCTTCATTATTTAAAAGAGATGAATCATTTTGAAAGTTATAAAGCAAAAAGGTGCAGACAAGACATATAATTATACGCCTTTACATTCTCAATGAGACTGTCTTTCCATTTTAGAAATGACTCCAAACAGAAAAATCCCACCGAACAAAAGCCAAAGTCACGTGTAGAGTTTTAACCTTCTAAATCCGTAAGGCACTCTCTGTTCTTCTTTGTCCCAAACACACTGTGGTGTTGAGATTTGATATTGATTGACAAGCAATAGAAAAAGCCATGTGTTCTCTTCAAAAAACAATAAGGTTTACAAAACATAAATAGCTTAAAAAGATTTACCGGATTTTTATCAAATACGCTATAAAAACAACAATCATCACACAATTGGTAATAACACATAGTAACACAATTGGCTTTGCTGATCTCCATCTTCACACCAATCTCTTATCTCTAAATCTCCTTACTTGTGAATCTCTTATGCCTCTCCCTGTATTCATCCTCCCTGTATCCAATCTTTTGTGTTCAATCCCCTTGAGTCCTATGCATAAAGATTAAAGGAAAGAAGACGTGATAGAGTCTCACAAGCCTTGTATCATCAAAAGCGAAAACATTCTGAAATAAATATACCTACTGTCTCATCATGTTTTTTCTGCTGCCGATAAAAATCCTCTTAAGCTTCCCGAATTGCATATCACAAGTTATGCAACAAAAAGGCAATATACAACAAGCAGAGTTTGATATATGGTTCGCATGGAGAGCGGTTCTAAGTTGCATGATGAGCACGTAGAATCTACTTCTCTTTTCTTTGGCTTTACCCCTTATAAAATATCGATCAACGATAGATCAAAAGGCGTTATGAACAAAATCTCCTTCAAAAGTTCATGACATGACGAAAAAATCTCATTTACGTGACACTCTACAGAAAAAACTTTCCCTCATATTCAACACACAAACACGCATGTATAAAATCTTACAAGCCCCCCTCAAAAGACCGTCGCGACAACGGGATAATATTAATGTAAAATTCCCCACAAAAATTTCCACGCAAGGGATTTCCCCATAAAGGAAAACAATAGATTTTCCGCTCGACATCAACAAACACGATTAAAAACACCACGTGATTAAAACCCATTGGCATTTTGTGACATGCTGGAATTTATGAAAATCCCCCCTTGATCGTATACCCCATTTTACACTTTTCCCCATGTCACTCTCAATCAAAAAGAAACAAAGATCCCTTATTTTTCAGCAGTCCCTTCACGACAACCAACGTAAAGAAATAAAAAATAAACATCTGTATTTTTACTTTTAATTCTCTCTATTGGGGAAAAAACACAAGAATTGAGAGATTTCCTTGTAAAAGGACACCATAAAATACAATGATAAGAACAATAGAAAAAGTATTTAAAACCATCCCAATAACAAAGATATAGCGCTCCATTTGTGATACAATAAAAAAAGCCGCACCATTTAATGGTGCGGCTTATGAATAGAGATATAATTAAAATAAAGTACAAAAGAAATCAATAACAAGTACTTATACACAAAATGTATATTCTCGCAAGATTTTTAATTATATTTATAACACTTATCCAAAGATAAGTATAAAAAATGAGCGCTGAAAACACTGTTTATAAGAGCATTCGTTTGACTAAAAAGTTTTTTATCTCTCTGTTAGCTTTAACTGTATGAAAAATAATGACTTTTTATGGAAATGTGTCGTTTGTAGTAAAGCATACCTTGAAAACAAAATGTATTTAATAAATCAAACGCTTTGTTGATTTCTCTTAAAATGATCCACGCGTAAACATCCTATTTAAGCACAAAGAATTGATTTTATAAGGATTGTTCGTTTTTTTTATATATTTAATGAGAGACCCCGAATAACGTAAGATTCTCTCATTTTCAAACCTGTTTATTTTGAATCAACCAAAACCATTCGTTTGCACGTCATAAGCAGGGAGGGCCATATGGATAAAAACTGTACAAGAAAGGACTAAAAATGGCTCTTATAAACTGTCTTAATGCAAGGGCTGTTGCAACCTTGTACACCATTGTATGATAGGAAAACAAGGGTAACGCAAGCCTGCTCCAACCACACACCCTTTCTCTTCCTTATAAGAAAAAACACAACGATACGCATTTTTTTCTTATCGGTATTTTTCTACTTTGATCCTTTTGGAAATTAAAAAATTCTTTTTATAGGACTTTTAACAAATTAAATTTATGACAAATTGATATTTTTCTCCTTAAAAAAGAGATAAAAACGGCAAATTTTTATAGATTTAAAACCATGGCGTGTTCTATTCACAAGATTTTTCAAATTGTTGCAAGAACTTTTTTCTTTTGCAAACTCTTCTTTTGCCATGCGTTTCTACTTGAGTAAGGCTTCTTTCTCTGTAAACTCCAAAACCTTAGTATATCTATGTGCCCTCATCATCCGCCTTCAACTTTTCAAAAACATCACGATAAACTTTCCGGCAACAATGCTTCTCTTTTTCAAGATGCACTCTCTATCAATTTTTGACATCTTTAAAAACATCTCACCCCCAGAACAATTCCCCCCAGCGAAAATATAAATAAGGTTTATCTTATCTATAGGTTCAACACACGCATACCGTTACGTTTCCTTTTTTCTATTTTTATTTTTAAACAAAGAAGAAACACCTCTAGAAGACTCAACCTTAATGTTTTGATGAGCACTTCTGTATATTTCTGGCATTTTCATTGATGTAAATTGAGAAACAACACTGCTCTTTTCCACAGATGATTCTATATCAATAGCTGCTGCTGCATTCACCTTAATGTCGGTTATTCCACCGCTCACAATAGTGTTCATATTGCTTTGATCATCTTTTTTGGCATTTTGTTTCTGTTTGCCATTGGCAAGATCAAGCATATTTAATTTTTTTTCTAAAGCATCCATGCGCTTTGAAATTTTTGTCATATCTTCATATGTTTTTTTCAACAATGCATTTAAAGGAGCATGTCCCATTCTTCCGCTGGCATAAAGCACCACACGAATACATTCCGGATCATCAATATCAGCAATAGAAAATGGAAAAAGTGCCATTATATCCCCCTTTTTGAACAGCTCCATAGAGCCATTTGAATATCGTTTTCCTTTGCACAGCTCTTTCATTCCGCAGACAACCGTAGGAAACTGTAGGAAACTGTAGGAAACTGTAGGAAACTGTAGGAAACTGTAGGAAACTGTAGGAAACTGTAGGAAACTGTAGGAAACTGTAGGAAACTGTAGGAAACTGTAGGAAACTGTAGGAAACTGTAGGAAACTGTAGGAAACTGTAGGAAACTGTAGGAAACTGTAGGAAACTGTAGGAAACTGTAGGAAACTGTAGGAAACTGTAGGAAACTGTAGGAAACTGTATTCAAGGCTTTTGAAAAAATTGCCTCATTGAAATTTTTTTCAAGATATTTTTTTAAATTATATTCTGTTTTTTCACCTAAAATGGTGATTTTACCCCCTGAAACCCTAAAAAATGCATAATGACATTGCATGCTTTGTCGGCTTCTCCCAACAAGACAAAGCAAACTTCACCGATCTTTAACCCCCCACCCACTTTTAAACAATGCCCATCGATAAACAATAGTCTGCAAACAATCCGGCTTCTTAGTCTAGCAAATTCCACTGAAAGATTCCCCCTTCAAATGCTCGATATCACCACAGCGCAAAGGAGGAGATTTCATAAGGCTCTACAAACAAACCTATTTACCCCACACATTAAAAAGCATCCCCTGCATGAAGTTTTAACCGCCCCTCAAAAAATGATATTTTACGACACAACGGGATCAATGATTATCTTACAGATTTTCTTGTCTCACGCTCATCCGGTTTCAAGAAATTGCCTGACAAATACAAAATGTCATTTGCCAAAGAATAGCTCGAGGACGCAACCACGCATTTCAACACATCACCAACCTGCTCTGACAAACAGAGCACCCACTTTGAAAAAAAGAGAGACAGCCCCGTTCCCCACCATTTCAACTCTTTAAAGATATTAAACATATTCGTTGTCTGCCTTCCCAACATCTCAAAGGACGAAGATTTTACCCCCCTCAACAGTTTGTAAACAATCCAACAGCTCTGACAAGGATTTTATCTGCTAATCATTGATGTGTTGCACTTGCCATAAAACTCTATGAACTCTAAGCCCTACGAGCAAATCCTGCACTGAAGATTTGCTCATATCTTTAATACGCAATGGATCAACAAACTATCTGACGAGATATCATCACCCTCAATGACAGTATTTTAATGATCTTCTTTTACGGCCTATAAGGCATAAGAGAAGAAATTTATCCTTAAGCTTTTTTCATCGCCCCTTGGAGCTCTAAACCCATCACCCTAAACAATGCATCACGCACCAACAAGAGAAAGGAGAGATTGGATAAAGTCTTTGACTTCTCAGCAACAAATTCTATGAATAAAGGAAGATTTTCTTCTTTCTTTTACTCTCCTCTTCTCAATGATCACTGCCTCAATTATCTAAAGAGCAAGAGGCAAACGTGATCTTTAAAGCTGCATAAAAAGTAACATCATAAAGAGGATTCATTTTTTTCAAGAGCGCCTCTAGGTTTTCTACACAATATATTCAATAAGACTTTTTTTCATAACAAACATTTTGTAACCATTTTTATCTTTCTCTCACACAGCTTTCATTCTCAAGTTTTGACAGCATAAACCACTGCCATATTGACGGGGCGTGTTTCATCCCCCCCTGTTTTTTGCAACAAGACCTTATGTTCATGCTCTCCCGCAGGCTCTGTCAAAGTATCTGTCTTATACACTACAGCTACATATCCTTTATAATCTTCGCGTTTGTACCTTAGAATATCGTTTTTAATCGTTGGATAACTATGCTGGTGTTTCCCTGTCGAATCTGTTTTTCCTTCATGGGTATGAGATTTAAAAGACTCTTCTTGTCGACTTCCCAAGAGGCGTCCTTTATCAATTTCTTTTCCACTATCGAGCCCCCGTAAAAACATCCCCCGCAAATCGGGAACATTAAATGTTGTTTTCCCATCTCCTTTTCCCCATGTTTCCCCCAGAACAGCAAAAAGATTGGCATAGTTTTTTCGTGAATATTCTTTACCATCACACAGCAACCATCCGGATGGTATTTTTTCACTCGCAAAAGTTCCAATAAACCCAGGTGAAAAAGATTCAGGCAAAGGAGGAAAGGGCGGAATTTCTGGAAGTTTTATGGTAGGATTGGTTAAAAACCAGCCATCAGCATTTTTCCCAGCAATATCACGCGTATAGACGATCTCATAAAGCGCCCCCTTTTGTATTTCTCCCCCTTTTAAAGGCACAATCCCCTCGGGCGTTGCCATATAAGTTGGTTTTGGGGGCAACTGATTTAAAGAAACATTTGTTATTCCGCTATTGACGCCTTGTGCTTTAAAGCGCACAACAATGCCATCTATATAAGTCTCAAAAAAAGACTTTGTCGCCAAACGAAGGGATGTTTTCTTGTTCTCCCTATCAACCGTAAACTGTGTTTCAATCCCACCCCCGTTATCCAACAAATATTCCTTGATGCGTTGCATCATAGCGCGCGCACTATCATTGACTGAACTTGGCGGTTGCCCTTCAGCCCAGTTTATACTCTCATCAACATAAGCATTTTCTGATGCGATGATTGACCAATCATAAATCGAACTCATAGAAGACACTCTTTTTGCAAAAAGGAAAGGCGAGCAAAGAGGGAAGAAAAGAAAGCCGCAATTTTATTTTTAGAAGCCGGAATTTTCTTCATTCTCATTTTTTCCATTCTCAAACCTATTTTATCATAATCCACATGGAGTAATTTTGTTTTTGCATTGATAAAAACAGCTTCAGGCTTCACACGCAACACGTCTTGCGCCAGAACACCTTGATAACGTTGTGGATTTCCCTTATAATTAAAGGTGTAAAGAGGATATCCTTTTTTCTTACCCATAGGGATAATATTTTCTTTTGCTCTCACATCACAAAGCCCTAGAATTCCGCCGACCAATCCCAGCACTTGCTGCGCATCCCGCAATGGATCTTTTGTTACAGAAGGTATTATTGTAGATTTTCCTGAAGTTGTCCCGTAATTTCCCGCAGCCTGTGTTCCTACCTGTAACAAACGTCCCAATCGGTTCCAATCTTGATTATCTTTTTCTGACCATTTTTGACGCTCAGCATCTAAAATATTTTGACGGTTGATATCTTGAATCATCCCCCCTTTCAGAGCATTTCCTTGCACATTACTCTGTCCTTGATAATATGCATTTGCCGCATTAACCTGATCATGTTGAGAGCGATCAATCATCTGGTTTGCGTTCATCATATTATGAATATCTTGATTATATTGCTGTGCTGTAGCATTTGTTGCCAAAGCGCCTAACTCATCGGCAAGCACGCCGGTATGCGCCCCCGAACCATAGCGTCCTGCCCCAGACATCGATTGATTAATCGCATCAGAAGTTTTATTCAGAGCATTTTGCAATGCAGCATTAAACTTACTATTGCTTCCAATCCAATTTCCCTTCGCCATACTGGAAAGATTTGCAGCACTGTTGGTTGGTGCATTTAACCACTGGGTTACCCCAGGATTATCATAAAGCCCTGCGGCTTGTTGTAAACCGGACAGCGCATTTTTTGTCATATCGCTAAGACCAGCAACGCGCTCTCCCTGATAAACGTTTCCGCCAATTCCTTTCTTATAAAGCCCCTGTGCATCTGCACTGGCTTGTTTAAGAATATCCGCCGCCCAAGCGGGTGGTGCATTTGTTTGTGTTGTCGTCTGCACTTGAGGTGTTTTTTTTCTACTCATGGCCCCAGAACCTTTCTATATTGAATAAGATTACGAGAATATCCGTGATGAGCGAGCCTTTTCGCCCATCCAATTCTTCCAAACATGTGTATTTCTTCAGCGTTGATTTTTCGCGCCCATTTTTCGACCTCATCAATCAATTTGACCAGTTCCAGTCCTCCCTCTCCAGCAAGATCTGAGAGAACGACGCATTTTTTCCCCGTATGAGCACTTTCAACTTTGGTTATTGCAAAAGCACTAAATTGGATTTTATTTTTTAAGACCAGCCACAATTGGGCTTGTCCTGTTGCGATTTCTTCAGCAATTTTTTCCAGACAAACATCATCAGGAAAGCGTTGAGCATATTTTTTAAATGCCCCATTAAGTGCCTCTTGATAAGGTGCTATTTTTTCCCATGGCCATTGCTCTGTTAAATGAGCAGAATACAAATCTTGACGATCTTGCATCATGGTTTTAGTTCTCTTCACTTTTTCACGCATCCCCTTTAAGAACATCCCCCCTGGCAGACTTCACCCATTCCATGCTTACCGCCCACCTTTCAAAAAGAAGAAACCGAAAAGCCCCCATCATCTCCCCCCGGCCCCCTTGTCAAAAGGAAGAGAAAACTTTTTATAGAAAAAAAACATGATGCAAACTATTTTTCCATATCATAAGAAAGCATTTGAGGATAAGGACAAGGCTATCGCAGGTATTCTCTGGTTATCACGACTTGGCTTATCGCATAGTTCTTTTATTATAAGGGCACGGCTTATCGCATAGTTCTTTTAATTATTATGGCTTGGCTATCGCACAGTTCTTTTAATTATTATGGCATGCTTATCGCATGCCGGCAGGCATCAACTCCACATCAAATCCCGTGACATGAGACCAATTCATCCCCTCAGGAATGCGCAATTTAAAGCGATAAAACCGTGCCCTTGCGCGACAATGAATTTGTCCTGTATTATGAGAAGGCTGTTTTTCTGGTAACCAAACCGTTTCTTCTTCAAGAGATTGTCGAAAGCGCATTCCCACAGACAAATAAAACTTTCCACTATTGACTTGAGGCATAATATTTTTCACCCGTGTTATCATGCCATTTGTCTGCCCCATTTCTTGTGATGTCACCACACAAGCCATAGGAGAACCAGAAAATGACCCCAGTCTACCCTTTTGATCAAAGGCTCCCAGAATAGGCGATTCATTTTTCCAAGCTTTACTATCGAGAGAAAAGGACAAATCATCAATATTTTTAGCGACAAAATCGAGACCTTCTAGAGTTGTTCCAGATAAGAAAATGGGTAAAATCACTTTGATATCCACGAGAGCTTTTGTCCATTTTTGCAATCCCCAATCATAAATGAGCAAGATACGTTTATGGAGGCTCTCATCGCTATCGACCATCCAATAAACACGATTATACACGCCATCAATCGCCGCAGACATGGTATACAGATTACTCTGTCTTGATTTTGCAGTCATGGTTCGATCCACTTTTTCAAAGCCAATGGGTATAATCTGTCCGTCATTGGTTATTTGATAAAAACCGCCCTCATCAGCAAAAAATGCCAAATCTCCGCGACAAACAATCGATTCAGCATTTTTTGCGCCTCGTTTATCGTGGATTTTTTGGAAACTAAAAATAATCTTAGAGCCAGGAATAAAAGAACCAGCATAGATTGCAGAACGCATAAAGATAATTGGATTTGTTGTCTCCGTCGCCCCTTGCACGAAACCGCCATCAGGAAAATCTTGATAATCACAGCTTTTTTTTCCCACGGTCCAAAATTCTGCATCATTAAGTCCAGACCAATGCACCCGTCTTGGATGTTCGGTTAATTTCATCAAACAGACGAAATCTCCCCAGACGCGAACGATCCCCGCTTGTGGTGGATTTCCCCCCAAGTTTCTAAATGTTTTATCATGAATAATATCGATCACTTGTGGTTTATCATTGGCATTCACCGCAATAATAAAATCACCAAACAAAGCAAAAGACCACGGGGCATCGATATTCGCCAGATAAGCCTTTCCTTTTTGGCTAATATCTTTCCACTTCATTGTTGTGTTATCCAGCAAGAAGATTTTTTCTCTTGTCCCAACAATAATAGAAACCCCATTTTTTGTTTTAACCGCAAGAGCGCCTAAAATGGGCTCCAGACATGGCTCTGACAAAGGTTCAAAACTTGGCATAGGGATATAAGAACCATCCGCCGGGAGCACATTGACAAGTTCATCGGTAAAAATTCCATTGATATCCGCCACATCGGGTCGATAATCAGCGATTGGAAAAAAAGCCATCAAGCCCCCCTAAAATGTTTCAAGCACCCAGTGCCAAAACACCAAGGCTTGCTCATTGAAACCAAAAAAAGCCCTTAAAATTCTAAGAGCACAAAATTCTATAAATATACAACCCAAAGTTGACACGCGCCTCGAGAAAAATAAGACCACACGATCATGGCAAGCCCACAGCTCTCACCAGCTACCCAATCACAATCAACCACCCACACTCTTTAAATGCCAGCCTCAACCTCAAGTATTGAAAAAAAGCCTTCAAGCCCCCCAGAAGATGCCCCCATAAGATATCTGAAAAGCGCAGTGTTATTCAAAACACCAAAGCTGATTGATGAGAAACACACCCCTAGAACAAAACTTTAAAGGCATAAAATCCCATCAATATACAACCCAAAGTTGACACGCGCCTCGAGAAAAATAAGACCACACGATCATGGCAAGCCCACAGCTCTCACCAGCTACCCAATCACAATCAACCACCCACACTCTTTAAATGCCAGCCTCAACCTCAAGTATTGAAAAAAAAGCCTTAAAACTCTCTATAAAATTTTTGAAGAGTCCAGCATAATCAAGGGACAAAGGCTTGCTCATTGAAACCACAAAAGCCTTTAAAACGAGAGCATGCCCCATAATACACAACCCAAAATTGAAAAACTCAAAAATATCAACATCCACTGCCCCCAGAAGCGGCTCCTCGCTTAAAACCCGCCCCTCAATGCCAATCTGGTTCTCAGCACCAATCGAGATACCAACACGAATTCAGTCTCCAAAGCTCATCGAGGCATAAGCACTGCTCTAATTTTCAACGCCAATCTGAAGATAAGGGATTAGAAAAAAACTTTTAAAAATTCATTGGACGAATTTTTAAGGAACCTTTTCGACGAGATGTTTCAATACGCAAAGCTTGAAGCTGTTCTTGAAAATCTCTAAAAGAAACGGCAGCATATTCAGGATCTTTAAGGATATTTTTATAAAGTTCATATTTTGCCCGTGCTTTAATGAGATCAAAAGCATAAATCAACCAGGGATTATTGTCCTCTTTCAACTGTTCATTGCTAACATAAACAGGAGTATACGAAAGTTGTACATCTTCGACACTTTCTGGTGTTGGAAAGAGTCCTATTTTTTGATCAAGGGTGGTATAAAAGAATGGCGTTCCTAACTCAGGATGCCTACCATATTGTTGATGCAACACTTCAACGGGTTTAAAGAACAACTTTGTTGGTGTTGCATTCTTTGTTACTAAAAAGACATCCTCCAAACCCTTTTCTGATTCAATAAAAACGCCTTCTTCTCGTCCATACCATGTTTTTTCACTTTGTGTTTTGAAGGTGCTTTTTCTCCTTTCATTAAAGAAAAAGGGTTCGCGTTCACACAAGCGCAAAGCTGTAACAATAGAATCTTGGATTTGCAGAGAATATTCAGCTGTTGTATCGTCAATTTCATCTTGAATCAGCGCGACCATAGAGGCAAAAGTTTGCGAGCGGTTTGAATGTGTAAGATCGCGCTTGTTAGGATCACTGGATAAAGCGGTCATAAGCCTGTCCTTTTTCTGGAAGTATTTTAAATTTTCCCCCAACAAGAAGAATCTGTTGGGGGAAGTGAGCAAGCATTCGCTTTAAGCAGGCGCTCCATAAGTTGGGATAACGATTGTGCCGAAATCCTGAACCCCTTGCGAACTTCCTGGCAAGGTAAAGCAGGTTTTTTTCATTCCAATAATGGTTTTTGCCGCGACCCCGAATTCTCTTTCATAATCGAAGAGTTCTTCGACCAATTTATAGCGTGTTGCGCCTCGATCTTTCCCAAAAGCGATTACAGCACTTTGCGCCCCAAGCAGCACCGCACGACGCACATTGGGGACAGCTTTATTTGCCGTTCCAGACTCGACCCCTTCGGTAATATGTTCAGCTTCGCGTAAAACGACACCATTATACATTCCCAAAGATCCATCATAGAGCGGATTTTTGATACGGCTTCCGCTATAGATTGCCTTAGTAATGTCGAGCCATTGTCCCGCATCTGTATTGGTTCGCAATTGCGTCACTTGGGTTGGATGAAGATAAAGCACATAGACATTTTCCCCATCGATCCGCACGGGTCTAATTTTAGGATTTGCCAATTTAGCTCGTTCAACAGCTTTATCAACCAGATCAAGATCAAAAGTATCATTTTCTTTTAAATCTTCATCTTTTGTTTTTCCATTAGGGCGCAAAACGCGTTTATTGGTTGGAGCCGTTGGGGCATTAAACCCATAATGAACGGGTTTAAGAGTAATTGTGCGTCCCTCAAAGTTAATGGTTTTTGCGGTATATCCGCAAACTTGAATGAAGAACATCATACTGAGACGATCCGCATACCAATCAACCAACCCATTTTTTGCTTCTGTGCGCAAATCGTGGAGAATGCGTTGTTGATCAATGGTGCCCTCATTTTTGACACGCACCGCATGAACGAGTTCATTAATTGCCAAGCGATCATTGAGAAACTGTAAAGCTTCTTCATTTCCTTCCAATGTCTGCCCTTCACTCACCCCATCACCGAGCAACTGGACACGCAAATTAAAGCTAATGGCATCCCCACTTGCTTTCGTGGTTTCATCCTTTAATTGTACGATACTGTTTGAATCATTTCCAATCAACGGTGCAATTGGGATTGCTTTTGAGACTTCTTGATTTAAAAGTTTAGACCATGTGCGCACTGCCATTGGGTCATTGAGTCCGATATAAGTTACAGTCATTTTATCCTCGAAAAGTTTATTGACATAAAAAAAACCCGGCAAAGCGCCGAGCGCTCAAAACACCACATTTCATTTCAGATGGTGAATAGGTTGTTCTCGTGTGTTTTGTTTCTGTTAGCCTCTCGCCTCCCACTCTCCCCCTAAGTAAGAGCTCTCCTCAGC
The DNA here is from genome assembly GCF_000196435.1 of Bartonella tribocorum CIP 105476. NCBI lineage: Bacteria > Pseudomonadati > Pseudomonadota > Alphaproteobacteria > Hyphomicrobiales > Bartonellaceae > Bartonella > Bartonella tribocorum. Next base: position 2,093,174 of record NC_010161.1, read on the forward strand.
ACATCTGTGCTTTGAGAAATCCCCTCTCTTCCCCGCGCCACCCACACTCTCTTATGTTTCCGCAAAAGACACCCCACGCATTTCATGCACCCAAAACCTCTCACGTATCCGCAAAAGACACCCCACGCATTTCATGCACCAGAACCCCTCTCACATGTCCCGCAAAAGACACCCCACGCATTTCATGCACCCAAAACCCCTCACGTTTCCGCAAAAGACACCCCACGCATTTCATGCACCAGAACCCCTCTCACATGTCCCGCAAAAGACACCCCACGCATTTCATGCACCAGAACCTCTCTCACATGTCCCGCAAAAGACACCCCACGCATTTCATGCACCAGAACCCCTCTCACATGTCTCGCAAAAGACACCCCGCGCATTTCATGCACCAGAACCCCTCTCACATGTCTCGCAAAAGACACCCCGCGCATTTCATGCACCAGAACCCCTCTCACATGTCCCGCAAAAGACACCCCACGCATTTCATGCACCCAAAACCTCTCACGTATCCGCAAAAGACACCCCACGCATTTCATGCACCAGAACCCCTCTCACATGTCCCGCAAAAGACACCCCACGCATTTCATGCACCCAAAACCCCTCACGTTTCCGCAAAAGACACCTGCTACATTCTTGTTTTTAAAATTCTCTGCCACCCATTAAACGATTAAAAGCCGCTTTATTCTTAGGATCAGCAACCCAAGTGCTAAATTCCGCTTCTGACATTTTATCCAGCATATCCAAAGAAATTGGTCCATTTGGCATCAAGCCGTTATAAGCAGCCAGTGTCCGGGCAGAATTTTGTCTTTCTTGTAAATTTTCCCCCATGGTATTGGGAACATTTGTATAGCCAATTTTTTGTGCAATCGTGTAAATCACTTCAGCCGGATTTTGATTTTTTTGCGCACAATCGCGCAAGATCTGCTTCAATTCATCACCAATCCTTGCGTCAATATTTTGGGGATCGGCCAGCTCAGGATAGAGCGAAGCAAAAGCTGCCAACTGTTTCGCGCGCGTTTCATAAATAAAATCGGCTGCTTGATCAAAATCATAGTGCTTTTGTTTAACGCTTGCAACCGACTGCTGATAGAACGCCTGCAACTGTTCTGCTTCGCGAACAGGGGAAAGTTGTTGTTTTTCATGTAAAAGCTCTTGTTTTTGCAGTGTTTTTCCCAACCATTGCATATAGCCCATAAAGTCCTTTTGCGGATCTGGCGGCGCATTTTCTTCCCCCTGCACCTCTTTTCCGCCTTCTTGAGAAGATGGCTGTTGTTGAAATCTTTGTCCTTGAAAATTTTCTTCCAAAGTTTTTGCTTCTCTTCCAATTTCACCCTCTTCTCCCTCTTGTGTTGAGGTAAGAAAGTCTTGTTTCAAATGGTTTTGTTCTTCTGGGGTTAAATGTTCTTGATCCATGACGTTAGCCTTTTCTTTTTTTAAACAATAAAATTAAATTTTTCAGATAAAACAGTTTGTGCGCATTGAGCCCCAATGCCCTTCCATCACTTGGGCTCCAGCATATCGACACCATGCTCCCTCTCACATGACGGCAAAACACCATCTCTTCTCTGCTTCTCCCCCAACAACACAGCCCTACAAAAGTGAACTATGGAAATCGACAAGCTCTTTCTGCTCCCATCATTCCCCACCATGTTCCCCTGCCATGACACCAAAACACCGTCTCTTCTCTGCTTCTGCCCCAAAACAGACTGTCCAACAAAACAGCTCTTCTGAACCAAAGAGAGACGACATTGCACAACATAAGCAACACTGTGCTATGGAAATTATAGAGATAATCACCCGCCCATTGATAAAGATCATCCAAGATCGCCCATCACAAAGCCCCCTATTCATAAAGCCCCTTATTGTTGGGCATTGACTGTCTGCAACATCTGCATGATCTGCTCTGCTCCTCCATGCATCCCCATCGGTGCTGCAGCATTTTGCTCTTCTTGAAGAGCGTTTTGCGCCTTTAGCGCAATTTTATGAATAAGGGAGGCGGGTAAAGGCGAATAGCGTAAGAGATCGAGCATAATCTCTGGTGTTGCAAAATTTTGCATCAAAGGAAGCAATTGCATGATCAATGCAAAAGTACGCTCTTTTTCATTCAGACTCGTTGGAGCATCATCCACGACAATATCATATTCCAAACTTGTCACCATTTCGCGTGTCAAAGGAACATACTGTGCATTTTCATCCCCAGCAATACGAACCAACCGCCCATCGGACAGATAATTTTGAATAAGATAAAGAATAATTTTCCCTTGTCGTTGTCGATATCGACGCAAACCATCAAAAAAGGAAGCCAACAGATTAAGGGATGATTGTCGCCGTTGTTGTTCAAGAATACCAGGCTGATTAACAGCGCGCGTCCCAATAAATTCAGAAGACAACCCCGTCACTTGCTCGAGAGCGCTTTTTGCTTCATTAAACAATTGGAAAAAACCTTGCGGAAATTGTGCCACGGGCTTAGGCTGGATTCTTCCACCAGACACAGCTCCACTTTTCAACCAAGTAATGCTATCGGCTCTAGCCCAACTCTCGACAGCTTGTCGATCATCATCAAAAGCATCACGTTCTGCCATAATCCCGCCTTTTGATTGGCTATTGAGCAAATGCATCACTTGACTAAAATATTTGTTTGCCCACCGTTGTGGATCTTTTGTAGGGCGCACAAGCCCGTAAAATTGCCGGCTTAACTTATCAAAAGTACCGGTAATACATTCCCATCCCAATTGCCCCGCGGGGACCAAAGGCTTATCGGGTGCGTCAAGCAACTTTCTGCCTAAAAATGCCCGTTTGACAATTTTTCTCATCAACCGTGTTGCTTGAATATTCGGAAAGGCTTTACTTAAATTTTGGAAATCCTGCTCTGAATAATCAATAAACTTTCCACTTTGCGGCTCAAGCACTTTATAAACCACCTCACGTTCAAACCAGCGACATTCTGCCAATGTCACCATTTTAGGGCGTTGATAGCTTGTTCCCTCTTCTCTCCCTGCTTGATATTCCCCCTCTCTTTGATAAGGTTGTGTCCCATTGTTGGTTGGGTGTAAAAAACTCTGATGTTTCACCCAATCGGCATGAAGATCGCTCCAATGAACATGGGGAAACATTTGTTGAGCCACTTCTAAAGGCTTTTCATCAATATACCATAAGCGTTGTGCATCAATGAGATTAGACTTAACAGCACTCGCATCCCAGACCATTTTCATAGGGTCAAGTCGCGCAATAATGGGTTTTCCTTGCGGATCTTCTTCATAATCAAGGCGGGTATCTGTCCAGCCCATTCCACAAATAATCGCATCTTGAAAAGCATCGGAATCTTCATATTCCCCATCAGCTTCATCGCGAAACCATTCGGCTGCCCCTGTTAGAATCTGGTTTGCAAAGGCTGCCCCTTCTTGTCGTGGAATAAATTGGACTTGTCTTTTATTATTGCGCTCAGCCCCAATAACGGCATTAATCAAAGGCGCAATACGATTAAAAGTCATGACCGGTCTGTTTTGTTCGTTCAAGACAGCCAAGTCTTGCTCATTCCATTGCCGCCCATTATAAAAATCATAGTCTTCTTGGGCATTTTTTCGCCATTTTTCCACATGCGCAATATCATCCTGATACCAGCCTACGAGTTTTTTAAAGAGTGCTTGATGTTCAAGCGTCTCGATTTGATCAAAAGAAGAAAAAGAAGAATCTGTAAGTATATTCATTAAAAAGCCATCCATGAAGTTTGAGAATGGTGAGAAGAGCGATAGGTATTTTTTTTAGGGCGGACATGGGGCTGTTCATAAGCCACACACATCAGACCAAAGGCATCGGCCCCGTGGCTTGCCCAATCATGTTCAGCGCCAAGACCGATATTACGCTGTTCATCACGCTTTTCATGATACCAAGCGAGTGCTTTTCTCCCCGCACCTGTTGTGTCACGATTAAACCATAGAGCAGGAAACAAACGCCTTACGGCTTCGATACGCATTTTCACAGCGCCCGTTCCCTGATTAGGAATGATTTTGGTTTGAAAACCAGCTTGTTGCAGGGCACTTTCAAAACTGACATTATAGACACGATCTTTTGTCGCGCCATCATGGGGCAAGACCATGAGAGCCTTTTCATATCCCCTTTGAAAGACCCACCCCACATGCTCAGAAAGCGGTTGCCCTTGGGCTTCATAATAATCGAGCACGCGAATTTCCCGCCCCACAAATTGCGCGACCCACAAGGCAGTAGCATCGGCCTTTGCTCCCGTTCCCCCGATATCCCAAAAGATTCTCACCTGCATCAAAGGATCACGTGGAACGGTGGTAATGCGCCCTTCCATTTCGGCTTCGAGCAGACATTTCTGATAATAAGCGCCTTGCACAGCTTGGAGATATCCCCCTTCCCAAATATGGTTATACTGCTCTGGTCTTTGCTGCAAATCGCTCAATCGATCTCGATTAAGTTTTTCGGGAAATTTGGGATTATCGCGCCAATTAATTTCCACGCCTTTGATATTGGGATTATCGACATTTCGAAAACGTTTTTCCACGGGGGCATTTTCATGATATGGGTTCCAAGTGACCCATAATTCTGCATTCCAATCGTCTCCCTCTTCGCGCAAAGTTGGAATAAGCGTTTGCCAAGCCGTCTCGGTTACCGGCTCTGCCTCATCAACCCAGCAAAGGAACACCCGTCCCATAGACTTAATACTCGCAATATTTCGATCAAGCCCCGCAAACACATAGGCGATGCGTCCATCTTTTGATTTAATATATTTATCGCCGATTTCATAATAATCTTGCAGAAAAGGGTAAGCTTCAATTGCGCGTTTAATTTCTTCCAAAGAACTCTCATTGAGAGAATTTTGAAACTGTCGCGCACAAAGAATAATACCGCGTTCTCCTGCCATTCCATGGCGATATCCCACCACAGCTGACATCAAAGCAAAAGACCGTGTTTTTCCAGAGCCCCGTCCTCCCCAAGCCGCCCGCACATCGGCTTGTCCCGTAAAGACAGGAATAAGCTTTGGGATAAGAGCCACTTGAGCCGTTTTCTGCCCGATTTTTTGAGAAATTTTCTGAACAATTGTCATGATCAATTTTAATTACTTTAGAAACAATTGGGTGTCACATTTTTGATGATGCCAAGTTTAATTATCTTAATGAAATTTAACGAAAAAAGCTCGTCTCAAAAGCACTGCTTTATCTTCTCTTCCTCCTGATACTCAATGCATTCCCCTTTTTTGCATGAGATCCCACTTGACAGATCACCTTACCCCCGCCATACACCCCAACCCCTCAAGCCCCCCAAGGCACAAAGCCCTGCCCCCTTGAAACACCGCACCCCTGTCCCCCACAAAAGCACGGTATCCGCCCCCATTTCACCACGTTCACACAAAAGCCCTTAAAAGCACACCATCTTCCAATCTCATGCCCCGCACCGCTTCATCCCCAAGCCTTACACTTGATCTATGCCTCAAAGATCCCACCAAAGCACACCATCTTAAATTTCACGCTCCTCATCCATCAAAACGGTATCTCGTACCACCACCCCCAGATACCCAAATATCCAAAGCCCCCGCTTTAAGTATCACGAACACCTACAAGCACGATATCTTCTGCTTCAAACGCCCTCACACATCATCCCCCAAAGCAGCTCCCCCTGCCAAGATGACATCTCCGATCATCCACTTCCACGCAACATTTTCCAAGCATCACAAGCTTGAATTTCCGCAGGCTCAAGCTTCAAAATCCTGCTTCTCCGATTGGAGCCCCTTTGACTTCACGGATACAATCTCGATCCGCGAAATTGTTTTGACCTCTCCGCCCCTTCAATAACGAGAAAAGACAAACCTTCACAAGAAATTCAAAACGGCAGAGTGCATCAAGCGCTCTCCCCCGCGCCTTTCAAGCATCACAACCATGTCCCCTTACGTACCAAGCCCAGATCTCTTGCCAAAATCTCTTGAAAGGTTCATCCACTTCGATACACGCCCTCACACATCATCCCCCCAAAGCAGCGCCCAAGAGGACATCCCCCATCATCCACTTCCACGCAACATTTTCCACTATCACAAACCTCAGTTTTCCGCAGGCTCACGCTTCAAAATCCCGCTTCTCCGGTTCGGTATTTTTAGGCTTCACGGGTACGATCTCGATCCGCGAAATTGTTTTGACCTCTCCCCCTGCTTCTCCCGTCACTTGAAGAGGCAAAACTTTTGCCAGCAGTGAAAAAAAAGGCACGGGATTATTCAGCGCATGATATTGAAGATAAGATACCAACCCATCCTCCCCATACTGAGATCCAGCCTGTTCAGCGGCTGTAAGTAAGGCTTCATTAAATCGCTTTGTTGCTTTATTCAAAGCCCCTTTTTTCCGCCCTTTTCGACGTAAGGGAAGACAATTTTTCTCAGCCATCATCATGTTCCTTCCAATAAAGAAAAACCAATTCCATGCCATGAAAAAATGTCATGAAAATCAGCAACGAACCTTCAAAAGCACTCAACAATGAAAAAAGTAAAAACACACCCCCAACAAGCCAAAATCTGCCATAATGTTGAAACCTTCACCCCCAAACCTCTCATCCCATTCCATGCCCTCACAAAAGGGCAACAAACACGACCAGAAGCCCACACAACGTGTAAATTCTCCAGCTCCTTGAATTTCCTCTTCATTTTTTACAGATTCACATTTTTACGCTTTACCATCTTTACAGAGAATAGCCCAACGAAAGGCTCAAACAGCCAGCCCGCACTGCACTATAAACACAAATCTGTAAACCACATGACTTTTCTAGCAGAATTTTCTTCTAACCACTTCATATGGTTATCACCACCCCTCAGAAGACAATATTTCATGGCAACTTAAGAGCGAGAGCTATTTTCTCTCCACTTTTTGCCTTTTTACACTCTCCGCCCCCTATTTTCTCGCGACATTTCCTAGCACAACAAAAGCCCCCACAACGCATAAATTCTCCGCTTCATCTTACGGACCCACGTTTTTACGCTTTTGCATCTTTACAGAAGGCGCCAAACGAAACTCAAAAACCGCCATCCCTACGCCGCCTGTAAACAACAGTCTATAAAAATCCAGCTTCGCTTAAAGCAGATGCGGCTTGCTAATTATTTTATATGGTCATCCCCCCTCAAAGAAGAGTGTTCCCCATCCTGCAAATCCTGCCCTAAAATATCCACCCCCCACTTTCATAGGCAAGCCCTTACATTTACATTACCCAACGAACACCACACCCAAAAAAGCAGTGTTTTATGGCTTGCTAGGATAAACTTGCGAAAGCAAAAATTTTTACCGTATAAAAATCCTTTTCTCAAAAAATCTGAAATCTTTGCTAATGGAATCCAAAAAGTTTTTAATTTATCTCGTACAGGTCATCGTGTTTTGATAATTGTTTTAGAGGAGTGTCAATCTAATAAGACAGAAAATAAAAATAATAATAGTATTACTCTAATTTGGTTTGATGGAGGCGTTAATGAAAAAAACACGATATGGTCGACAGAACTTTTCACAATGGTTTAAGAGAGCTCATACAAAAAGGAATTTTAAAACCAAAATTACCTAATCAATATTGGATCAATCCAATCCTATTCTTCAAAGGAAATAAAATTACTTTTATGAAAGAATATCATATAGATCTCGAAGATTTTACAAAAATATGACTTGTATCATTTATCGTATTGTATATATTACGAGACATCTTGATTTAAGCGCGTGAGGGGAAAATAATGTCAAAATTACAAATAGGCAAAAGCGCATTGTTTTTTTTGCTTTTATGGCTTCGTGGTCCTGTAATAGTTATACTAAGCACTCTATCAGTTACATCTTTTATAACATTAGTTGGACTTCCTATTGCAATACATTTTACAGCAGTAAGTCGGTCAATATCATCATTAATATACCCCATGTTTTTGTTGTTTATTGTCAGTTTTGGCTCTTTCCTTCTCATTTTTTGTTATGAAACATTGATACGCTTTTTAAGGTAAACTGTTTACACATTCCCCATTAACAATGCTCATAAAAAACAAAAGCGCGCGATAATTAATCTGTACACCAATACAATAAACCATCTCATACCTTAGGATGATGATATTAACACATATAAATTTAAAGAGGGATAAAAATGAAAAAAACCATTTTATTATGCATGGTTATGTTAGCTGTAGGATTTAGTATTACCGGTTGTGGTAAAACTGAAGAGGAAAAGCGTAGAGCCCAACAAGAGGAACAAGCTAAAAAGTTTTTTGATGAAGAACTAACTTCTACAGATCGTGATCATGGATTTTAAAAAATACCCTACGATATAAGATGTGAATTTTGACTTCCCCCCTCACCTCAAAGGACGCAGACTTCATCCAGCGCCGTTCTTGTGCACGGTCCAGCTTATTCTAGAGAAGAAGCTGCCTGTTGACTTCAGTTCACGCCCCTCAAAGAGCAGTGTTTGACGGCATGATGGGATAAATAAAACACTCCGCAAACGGAAGTTTCACAATCACTTGTTGAAATATCCTCTATAGAGGTATACCGTGTCAGGAAACCGCTATTAATGGAGAATTTATGAGCACGCTCCCCTCTTAATCCTGTTACCCCGAACCTACAGTTGATATACGTATCAAACATCGAGCATTCTACCGCTTTTTACAAATTCATCTTCAAAAAAGAGCCTATTTTCCTCTCGCCACGCTATGTTGCATTTACTTCTTCGGGTGATGCCCTCTTTGCTCTCTGGTCTGGAGGCGATACGCCTGAGGAAAATGTGCCTCGTTTTTCAGAAATCGGCATTATGTTGCCTCACGGAGAGGACGTAGATAAACTCTATGCAGAATGGCAAGAACAAACCACCGTTGAGATAAATGTCTTGAAAGAACCCTATACGGACGTATTTGGACGAACCTTCCTCATCAAAGATCCCGACGGTCATCTTATTCGTGTTTGTCCACTGGATTAAAAAACTTTAAGACCTGATCTTTAATCGCCTGAATTTTGAGTTTCACCCCTCTCACCTTAAAGGACGAAGACTTCATCCAGCGCCATTTTTTTGAACAATCCGGCTTCTTCTAAAGAAGAAACCGCTTGTTTACTTCGAGATCTTCACCCCTCAAAGCAGAGTGTTTTATCAAGCTTGTCCATCCAGCCCTAAAATATTTTTTCTCTCGTCATCCCTCTTCATCTAAGCCCCCTGCACCATAAACAGACTCCTTGCACCCCAATCCTCTCTCTATTCCACGCCATAACAAAAAGCCCAAATAACGCATCAATTCTCCGCTTTCTTTTACAGATCCACGTTTTTACGCTTTTGCATCTTTACAGAAAAATTCTCCAAACCAACACCCCACACCACTTTAGTCAACACTGATCTATTAACAATCGGGCTTCTTATGTAGCAAAATATCCCCTACGGACTTCAGATCATCACCCTTCAAACGGATAGTCCTTCATAAAACACACCTTGGCTTACCCTGAATATTCCTGCTCTCTTCACTCTCCTCGAAAGGCATTCTTTTACAATAGAACCGCCTAGCCAAATATTTTAATTTTTCTTGCCAATCTTCTGAAACTACTTTATTGATGAGTTTGTGTTTTTGATCGTCTACGCAGCGATCAATAGGGAGTTGAAGCCCGAAAACTCAAACGTTAATTTACCCCACTTTGTGGGTATCCCGGAGTTCCGGGAGATTTTGCTACGTCCAAGTTCTCTCTAGCACTAAAAGCAAAATGCTGATTTGAGTTCAGTGCTTTCAACCTCCCGGAATACTCATGCGAGGGCGCTCGCAACCGGAGGGGAGCTTGAGGTGCAAACCAAAAATTCACATTTTAACGATATTTCTATTGGTAACGCCCGCATATTGCCAACTTTATTCCCATCCTCTTGACACTTGAGAAGTTTTTAACCTTCCTGCCCATAAAGAACAAAAAAATACTGATCTTTAAATATTTAAACAACCGTCTATAAAAAAATCTGCCTTCCCTTAAAGCAAACTCCCTCTATTGACTTCAAATCACCACACCTCAAAACAACACTCTTTTATGAGTGTGCAGCATAGGCAAATGCTTTAATTTTTCTTGCCAATCTTTTGAAATTACTTTATTGATTAACGCGTGTTTTTGATCGTCCACGCAACGGTCAAATAGGGAGTTGAAAACCCGAACGCTCAGTACATAAATTGATCCCACTATGTGGGTATCCCGGGATTCCGGGAGTTTTTGCTATGTCCAGGTGCTTACCAGCACTAAAAGCAAGAAGCTGACTGAGCTCAGTATTTTCAACCTCCCGGAATACTCATGCGAGGGCGCTCGCAACCGAAGGGGGAGCTTGAAGTGCAAACTAAAAATCCACATTTTCCAATCAAAAATCCCAATTTTATTGACATTTCAATAGGGAAAAGAATTCGTCACAGACGCATTTCAATGGGGCTTTCCCAAAAGGAATTAGGAAGCCACTTAGGTGTCAGTTTCCAACAAGTCCAAAAATATGAAAAAGGTTTCAATCGTGTAAGTGCAGGACGTTTACAAGAAATTGCCAACAGACTGGAAGTTCCCATTCACTTTTTTTACGCAGATATTGCTACAAAAGAGGATATTCCCACAAAAGAAAATCTCTCACACCATGATCAAGAAACCTATAGTGAAAAAGAACACGCCCTTGTGAGAAATTTTAGAGAACTCCACCCTAAAAAACAAAAAGCAATCTGGTGGTTAATTTCTGATTAGACTTGTGGTTGATTTCAGATGAGGCAAAAGAGCAGCACTCAAACATTATCCGCCGACACGCCCCTGCCATTATTACCCCCCTTGCTATTATCACCCCATTGACATATCACCCCCCTGCCATTACCCGTCAACACCGCGTGCGCCTAAAGCTTTTGCTATCGGCTATCACCATCCCTCAAACAACAGTGTTTTAAGGTGTGAGAGAACATCACCTCACTGCAAACAACAACACCTTGACAAACGCATAGGATAAAAAAACAAAACTAGGGATAAAAAATCAAGACTGGATAAAAAGCATCAAAACTCTGGAAAGACACTTGACCACCCTCACCCCATCATCTTTCCAATATGACTTTCCAATGGATTTCATCTTATTTAAAGATACAATTCCGATTGTGCCATTATGTTACCTTTTTACATTGACCTTGTCAAGTTTTTATATTTTACTTTTGCTCTTTTCATATCATTCTTTCTCGTGCCCTTCTCTCTTATGCAACCAGAGTGCCCAAAACATAAAGCACAAAATAAAACATCCAAAATAAAACATCATTGTGTTGCGCATTCACGCGTTTAAAAAACGACCACCATCTCTAACAGCACACAAAGCTTATGCTTAAAACATACAAAGTATATATGTTAAAAATACCCAAAACCCATGAAAAGCATAGAGTTATACATATCCTATATATACACTTATTTTCCTGCTATTCTGTATGAATATGGGATTTAAGACCACCGTATCAGTAAGAAAGTTTATTTATTGGATAACTCTCTCAGCAGATAAAATGATACCTTTTATCCCCATAACATTGAAATTATAACTGGGGGGAATAGGTATTATTGTTTGAATGTTTAGGCTTTTACAGGCCATTTGGATCGCGATTTTCCCCACTATCTACCAATTTCTACTGCTAGCATGTTTTTATAGTTACTCATTTACTCTCATCATGAACCGTCTTATGTATTTTCTAAAGACAATTGTAAAACTCTTGAAAGAACAGAAATAAGCAAACAAAGGGCTCACTCCCCCGCGCCACTCAGTCAACAACTGCTCTGTACACAACACAACCTCTTACCAATGCGCTCTCACTTTCAGATCACCACCTCTCAACGATAGTGCTTTATTAAAACATGCCTTGCCCCTTATCCCGAATATTTTTACTCTTTTCGCTCTCCTCAAAATACAAACAGCATAACAGGATAAAAAATGTTCTAATGTTTCTTGCCAATCCCCTGAAATTATTTTATCACTTAAAAGATATTTTGATCGTCCACGCAGCGATCAAGAGGGAACTGAAAGCCCTAAGCTCTAGTGTAAAAACGAACCCACTCTTGTGGGTATCCCGGGATTCCGGGAGTTTTTGCCATGTCCAGGTGCGATAAGCACTAAAAGCAAAAAAGCTGACTAGAGCTCAGTACTTTTAGACTCCCGGAATACCAATGCGAGGGCGCTCGCATCCGGTGGGGGGACGCAAAGTGCAAACTAAAAATCTATATTTTAACGACATTTCTGATTAAGAAAAAGAATTCGTCATAGATAATTGCAATGGAGGGACGCATTTCAGAGATGCTTTCTCAAAAAGAACAAGGGAGTTCTTGAGGTGTCAGTTTCCAATAAATCCAAAAGGATGAAAAGGCGCCAATTGCGTCAGCACAAAACGTTTACAAGAAATTTCTAAAAAACCGCAAGTTCCAACAAGCTTTTTTATGCGGATCTTTCAACAGCGGATATTCGCACAAAAGAAAATCACTCACACTATAGATCAATACATCTACAGTGAAAAAGAACACGCCCTTTTAAAAAACTTTAGAGAGCTCCACCCTAAAAAACAGAAAACCATTTTGTGGTTGATTTCTAATTAGACAAAAGCGCACCACTCAACATGACTCGCTCATATATCCAACAACAAAGCAAACCTCAGTAAAAATTTATGCCCCCTTAAACGACAGTATTTCATCAGGTGCCACCAGCCAGATTCTATCTCCTCACGCCATCCTTCATCCCTTCGCGTCACTGCCTTTTGTATACGCCCCTCCTAACCTATCCACACGCACGCTTTCCATTCTCCATTCCTATCTCTCCAATCACCACACCAACACGCCCCCTCTTTCCTCCCAACTCATCTCTCCATTGACAAACACTTCTTTTCCCTCTTTCTATCTTCCACTCTTCTTCACCCTCTTGTCTCCAGCCATCTCCACATCTCTCTATCTTCCACTCTTCTCCCCCCCTTCAACATATTTCACGCCATGTGATAACAACCCCACATGCTCCAAAGCACGTACAACACATAAATCCGCCATGTCCTTAACTTCCTCTTACTTTTTTACAGTTTCACGTTTTTAGGCTTGATCATCTTTACTAAAAAGCAGCCAAACAAAACGTCCACCCACACCGCTCTGTAAACAAAGATCTTTAAACGATAATCCAGCCTTTTACACAGCGCCCCTGACCGTCTTCAGATCACACCGTCCCTCAAACAAAGCTTAAGCGCAACAAGCCACGTCCTATCTCCTCACACCATGCTTCACGCCCCCCTTCACACCAACTCTTTTACACACCATCCCCTCTAGCCTATCCATATTCACCCTCTCTATTCTCCATTTCTCCCTCCTCTCGTCAACGCACCAACAGATTTACCCCCCCTTTCATCTCCGCTTACCCTTTCATTCACAAGCGCGTTCTCCCCAATCCTCTTACCCCATTCCATGCCAAGACAAAAACACGCACAAGGCATAAATTCTTCATTTCTCTTTTACGGCTACACATTTTTACGTTTTTATATCTTGACAGAACACAGCCAAATAAAACGCCCCCCAGCATCTCACATTGCTCTGTCAAGCATCCAACATCTTGGTAGCAGCTTTCTCTTACCCCACTACTCATGCCGATCAGCACACCTCAAACGCGGTTTTTTCATCAATTTCAATAAGCAAGCTCTTTCTGAATATTCTTATACTCTTCCCCGCAAACTCAAAAAGAAAAAGCTCCTACAAGTACAGGCCAATTCTCCTTCTTAAAGCAAATAACCCCACTCAAAGGATAAAGCTTCCCACACACCGCAAAAAGCTTACAAGCAAGCCCTTCCTCTTCACTCAACATCTTTCCTTTTCACACTTTCCGTCCCCTCGTTCTCTGAGCACATTCCACCCCATCATAAAAACACGCACAAGGCATAAATTCTTCATTTCTCTTTTACAGCTACACATTTTTACGCTTTTATATCTTGACAGAACACAGCCAAATAAAATGCCTACCCAGCATCTCACATTACTCTGTCAAGCATCCAACATCTTGGTAGCAGCTTTCTCTTACCCCACCACGCATAGCTCGATCAACACACCAGAGAACACCCCAAACAACAGCATTTCATCAATTTCGACAAACAAACTTTTCCTGAATATTCTTACACGCGCTCCCATGGGGACACAGAATGAAAGTTCCCACAATACTGATCTACAAGAAAGAAAACGCCTCTGACCGCGCCCGCATAGCACGATCAGCACACCGGAGTAGACCTCAAACAATGGTGTTTTATGGCACAAGAGAATGATCACCACCCTCTATAGCGTAAATTTCCCCCAACTTATGTTTCCGGTAAAAACGCCAATCGATCACCTTGCTTTGTCACTGTCACCGTTGTCTCATCTTGTATTTCTCCAAACAAGATTTTTTCTGCGAGAGGATCTTGAATTTCCTTTTGGATAATCCGTTTAAGCGGACGTGCCCCATAAAGGGGATCATAACCTTTATCGGCAAGGAATTCTCGTACTTCTGGTTTGATTTGCAAAGTTATGTTGCGTTCATTGAGCAAATTTTGCAAATGCTGTATCTGAATATCAACAATCGCCTCCATATCTTTGCGTTGCAACCGTTCAAAGAGAATAATCTCATCAATACGGTTTAAAAACTCCGGACGGAAAGCGGCTTTCACCACATTCATGACATCGTCTTTTGCTTGATTCACCGTTTGTCCTTCAGGCAAAGCAGTTAAAAATTCAGCGCCAAGATTTGAGGTCATAATCAACAAAGTGTTCCGAAAATCGACCGTTCTTCCTTGACTATCGGTCAAGCGCCCTTCATCCAACACTTGCAGCAGCAGATTAAAGATATCCGGATGCGCCTTTTCAATTTCATCAAAGAGAATAACTTGATAAGGTCTTCTTCGTACAGCCTCTGTCAGCACGCCCCCTTCTTCATATCCAACATATCCTGGAGGTGCTCCGATCAAGCGTGCTCCTGCATGTTTTTCCATATATTCCGACATATCAATACGCAACATGGCATTGGGATCTTGAAAAAGAAACGCTGCCAGAGCTTTGGTGAGTTCGGTTTTCCCCACACCGGTAGGTCCCAAGAACATGAAAGAACCCAGAGGACGATTGGGATCTTGCAACCCTGCCCGCGCCCGCCGTACAGCCCGCGCAACCGCTTGAACCGCTTCACCCTGTCCCACAACACGGGTAGCAATTTCATCTTCCATGCGCAAGAGCGCTTCGCGTTCTGCTTCCAGCATCCGATCAACAGGAATACCGGTCCAGCGTGAAACAATCCGCGCAACATGTTCAGCGGTCACCGTTTCTTCAACGAGATGATTTTGCTGGTCATCATTTTCGGCTAAAGTTAATTGTTTTTCGAGTTCCGGAATAACACTATAAGCCAATTCCCCAGCTTTTTGGAATTGTCCATCACGTTGAGCAATAGCTAAAGCATTGCGTGCTTCTTCGAGTTGTTTTTTCAAATCGGCCGCATGCCCTAATTTTTGTTTTTCAGCCTGCCAAGCCGTCGTCATTTCCGCAGACTGTTGTTCCAATATTTTGAGTTCTTCCTGCACATTTTTCAAACGCTCTTTTGCAGTTGGCTCGACATCTGTCTTCAAAGCTTCCCGTTCGATTTTTAACTGTAAAATTCGCCGATCAAGGGCATCGAGTTCCTCTGGCTTTGAATCAACCTGCATCCGCAAGCGTGCGGCTGCTTCATCGATAAGATCAATCGCTTTATCCGGCAAGAACCGATCCGTAATATAACGCGAAGAGAGCTTTGCAGCAGCAATCAAAGCACTGTCGGCCAAACGCACTTTGTGGTGTTGTTCGTATTTTTCTTTAATCCCGCGCAAGATAGAAATGGTATCTTCTAAAGAGGGCTCTGGAACAAAGACAGGTTGAAAGCGGCGTGCCAAAGCAGCATCTTTTTCGACATATTTTCGATATTCATCAAGGGTAGTCGCGCCCACACAATGGAGTTCACCACGAGCCAGAGCAGGTTTTAGCAAGTTTGAAGCATCCATAGGACCATCGGATTTTCCTGCTCCCACGAGATTGTGCAATTCATCAATAAAGAGGATAATTTGTCCATTTTCGGCTTGCACTTCAGCCAACACCGCTTTAAGGCGCTCTTCAAATTCCCCGCGATATTTTGCCCCCGCAATAAGCGCGCCCATATCGAGCGCATAAAGTTGTTTATCACGCAAAGTTTCCGGCACATCGCCATTGATAATACGCAGTGCCAACCCTTCCACAATGGCGGTTTTTCCCACACCGGGTTCACCGATCAGCACGGGATTATTTTTTGTTCGCCGTGAGAGCACTTGAATGGCGCGACGAATTTCTTCTTCCCGCCCAATAACAGGGTCGAGTTTTCCTTCGCGTGCATCTTTTGTGAGATCACGGGCATATTTTTGCAAGGCATCATATTGACCTTCGGCATGGGGGCTTGTGGCTGTTTTTCCTTTGCGCAGTGCATTAATTGCCTGATTAAGGGCTTGCGGAGTCAACCCAGCCTTTGTGAGAATATCAGCTGTTTTTGCGGATTTTTCCATAAGCAGCGCTTGCAAGATGCGCTCGACAGTGACAAATTGATCACCGGCTTTTTGCGCGAGCTCCTCAGCCAGCGCAAAGACTTTTGCCACCGGCTGCGAGAGATAGAGTTGTCCATTTCCCCCTTGTACTTTTGGCAAAGCCTCGAGAGCTTCTTTAAGCGTCTTTTGAATAAGCTTAAGATCCCCCCCTGCTTTTTGGATAAGCGACGCCGCCAATCCTTGAGCATCGTCTAACAAGACTTTCAAGAAATGCTCCGGCATAAACTGCTGATGATCGGAAGCCAGAGCATTATTTTGTGCGGATTGTAAAAACCCCTGCACGCGTTCGCTATATTTTTCCAGGTTCATTTTTTTCCTTTCTTGGGGCAACCCTTTAGGCATCCCTTCTTCGTCATCGCCACGGCCCTTTTGCTCTCTCAAACCACCCACCAAAAGCTCTCCCCATCACGTCATAAAGACCGCCCCACCACACGAACACCAGAAACGTTGAAGCATGAAGAACTGTCGTGTTAAAATGAATATGGGTTGTGATCCAAATGAGTGCAAGAGCAAAACATGAAAGAAAAAACAAGAACAAGAAACGCGTGCGAAAAACCTCATAGAACCAGAAGATAGAGCACCAAGATTTTGCAAAAAAGCTCTCCCCAAATTGGCTCTCATCCCTTGCGACAAATCGCCCATTCTCCCCTCCTTAAAGAGATTGACAAGCCCCATTCCCTCACGGACTTCCTTTCCTCACTTCCTTTCCCCTCACGCACTCTATCCTCCATTCCCATCCCGTCAACACATTCTCGTCCCCCGCTCCGCGCTTGTTCCTTCATTCCCCTCTCACACACCAACAGTACTCTTCATCGCAATTTATCTCTCCATTCACAAGACGCGCTTTTCCCAATCCTCTCACTCTCTCAAACCACAGATCACGCAACATCTTTTCGCAGAAACCAACTTTTATAAAAGGAATAAACCATCCTCAATCTATTGCCAACATGACACATCCTTACGCATAAGAATTTTCTCATCTCCCCACGCCCCAAACAACATCATTTCATAGAAGCTTACGAGCAAGCCGCCCCATTCCCTCACGCATCCCTTCGCACCACCACCTTTTTTACGCACCATCCCATCAACACACTTACAACTTAACACTCTTCTCCATCCCAGCTTGTCTCCTTATATTCCTCCAGTCACGCACCAACAGCGTGCTCTCCATCCTCACTTATCTCTCCATTCACAAGACGCGCTTTTCCCAATCCTCTCCCCCACTCCACACCATGATAACAACCCAACATCCTCCAAAATCCTTCTCACCCCAAACATACACAACGCATAAACCTTCCACGCCCTTAACTTCCTCTTCCTTTTTTACGGCTCCACGTTTTTACGTCTTTACAGAAAGGAGCCAAACAAAAGATTCACACCACCACCGAACAATTTCCTTGCTTAAAAAATTCCCCCAAAGGACAAAACGTCTCCCCCACCCTACAGCGTTCTATAAACAACAACCCAACTTCTTGCCCCACACCGCCACCTTCAAAGATCCCACAAAACGACGGTATTTCATCAGACACAACAGACAAGCCTCATTCCCTCACGCCATTCTTCACACAACCCTTCGCACCAACACTTTCTCTATGTTTGCCACTTTTTTGCTCGTCACGCTTAAATATAAAAAGCAATCCGACCATCCGGATATTGCCAACATGACGCATCCTTACGCATAAGAATTTTCTCATCTCCCCACGCCTCAAACAACATCATTTCATAGAAGCTTACGAGCAAGCGCCCCATTCCCTCACGCCATCCTTTCCAACACCTCACACACTCTATCCTCTATTCCCCTCTCGTCAACATACTCTCGTCCCCTCATCTCCATATGCAGTTTCTCCCCCTTCCCAATTGCGCCACAGCACTTAACACCCCTTTTCACCCAAACTTATCTCTCCATTCACAAGACTTGTTCCCCAAATGCTCTTCCCCCACTCCACACCATGATAACACCCCAACATGCCCCCAAATCCTTCCCCCCCAAAAAATACACAAACACATAAACCTTCTACGTCCTTAACTTCCCCTTCCTTTTTTACGTCTCCACGTTTTTACGCTTTTACACTTTTACAGAAAATGACAAACGAAACTTCCAAATCACCACCGAACAATCTCCTTGCTTAAAAATCCCCCCAAAGAACAAAACGCACCCCATACCGCTCCGTCAACAATTCTCATCCCCCCACGCCATCCTTTCTTCCCCTCTCACGCACTCTATCCTCCATTTCCACCCCTTCCCGTCAATACATTCTTGTCTCTCGATCCAAGCTTGTCCCTTCATTCCCCTCTCACGCACCAACAGCGTGCTCTCCATCCTCACTTATCTCTCCATTCACAAGACGCGCTTTTCCCAATCCTCTCCCCCACTCCACACCATGATAACAACCCAACATCCTCCAAAATCCTTCTCACCCCAAACATACACAACGCATAAACCTTCCACGCCCTTAACTTCCTCTTCCTTTTTTACGGCTCCACGTTTTTACGTCTTTACAGAAAGGAGCCAAACAAAAGATTCACACCACCACCGAACAATTTCCTTGCTTAAAAAATTCCCCTAACCGCTTCCTAACATTCCGCTTTTCCACCCCACACTGCTCCAACCACAAGGCTCTACACCCCAGCTTCTTACCCTACCCCCTACAGAACAAAGCTGTCCCCTTTCATTCGCAAACTCTTTTCCCCTCTCTCTCCATCTTTCATTCCCTCTCTCCTCCTCTCCAGTGAACACACCACCTCTTTCTCCCACTTTCCCCTCGATGCACAAGCTCATTCTCCTCAATCCTCCCCCCATCCCACACCATGATACACACCCACCAATACACCTCTAAATCCTCTACACCCCAAATCCTACAAAACCACAAAGCCTCCACAACACAGAAATTCTCCACGTCCTTAACTTTTTCTTCCTTTTTTACATCTCCACGTTTTTACGCTTTTACACTTTTACAGAAAATGGCAAACGAAACTTCCAAATCACCACCGAACAATTTCCTTGCTTAAAAAATTCCCCTAACCGCTTCCTAACATTCCGCTTTTCCACCCCACACTGCTCCAACCACAAGGCTCTACACCCCAGCTTCTTACCCTACCCCCTACAGAACAAAGCCTCCCTCTACGGACTTCAAGTCATCTCAAACGAAACTGTTTCATCAGATGCAACAAGAAAAGATAGCCTCAATATTCATCACGCACTCTCACAAAAAAACGCTTAAATTGATATGCTTGAAGTTCCCTCAACGACATATCCCTGCTCTCATGCCCCCTTCTCATCCCCTATTTTACGGCATAACACGACAAAAACATTTTGATTGTTCTTGCCAATCTTCTGAAATTCCTTTATTGATGAACACGTGTTTTTGATCGTCTACGCAACGATCAAATAGGGATTTGAAAGCCCGAACGCTCAGTACATAAAAATCGATACCACTTTGCTGGTATTTCCCGGGTTTCCGGGAGCTTTTGCTATGTCCAGGTGCTTGTCTGCACTAAAAGCAAAAGGCTGGCTGAGCTCAGTGCTTTCAAACTCCCGGAATACCAACGCGAGGGCGCTCGCAACCGGAGGGGGTGCAAAGTGCAAAGCAAAAACCCACATTTTCAAACCAAAAACCCACATTTTATTGATGTTTCAATCGGCAAAAGAATTCGTCACAGACGCATGACCATGTGGCTTTCCCAAAAAACATTAGGAAACTTTTTAGGTGTGAGTTTCCAACAAATCCAGAAATATGAAAAAGGTTTAAATCGTGTCAGTGCAAAATGTTTGCTTGAAATCGCTCAAAAACTGCAAGTCCCGATAAGCTTTTTTTATGAAGATCTTTTAGCCACCGATCTTGCCACAAAAGAAGATCTTGTCTCAGAAGGCAATCCCTCACACCATGATCAATACACCTACAGCGAAAAAGAACACGCCCTTTTAAAAAACTTTAGAGAACTCCAACCAAAAAAACAAAAAGCCATTTTATGGTTGCTCTCTGATTAAGCAGAAGCCCGCACATTAACATTATTCGCTCATAGAGCCCTTTTGGTAAAATTGATGCCCCTCAAAGGAGTATACTTTAAAAGGCGCGACAAACAAACCCACCCTAAAACATTCAACACTCTCTCTTACAAAAAAATACCCCAATGGATAATAAAACCTATATGCTCAATATCGCCCTCAAACTTCTGTATTTTACGACATAATAGGATAAAAACCAATATTCTTAATGAGTTACAACTGATCACACAACTAAAAGTAATTACATTTAACATTGACAATACAACTAAAAGTAATTACATTTAACGGAGAGAGTAAAAAGGAAAGATGACCATGAAGACTGTTCTTTCTCCGCTAATTTCAGAATTCGAAACCGTGGAAGAGGAAACGGATTACACCGCGTGGTTGCGTGAAAAGGTAAGAGTTAGCCTTGCAAATCCTCATCCTACTATCTCACACGACGAAGTTATGGCTGAAATGGATAATATAATAGACCAAATTGAAGCTGAAAAAAAGAAGTCCTAATGTTACCCATTATCTGGTTGGCTTGTGCTCGCGATGATTTAAATAAAATTTTAACTTATATTGCTTATGAAAGTCCGCCTGCTGCACGACGAATGAAGAGGCTTTTAGAAGATTCTGTACTCCCATTAGCTGAACATCCATACCTATACCGCCAAAGTGAGAAAGTCCCGGGATTACGAGAAGTTTTAGCCCATCCAAACTATCTTATATTGTACAGAGTAACGAAAACACAAATAGAGATCACCTCTGTGGTACATGCTCGCCGTAAATTTCCTATCTCCACCTGACTTAACAACAATCTAGCGTCTCTCAAGCTCTAAGAAAAACTCTTTTTATACTGATATATCAACAAAAGAAAATGCCTCATATCGTGGTGATGAAAGTCTATCTAGTTAAAGAAAAATACTTACTTTTAAAAAACTTTAGAGAACTTAAGCCGAAAAAACAAAAAGCCATTTTATGGTTGCTCTCTGATTAGGCAAAAGCGCACTCAAACGTTATATTTGTCAATACCCCTGCCTAAAATTCCGACACCTGATATCAACCGCCGCCACACAATGATATTTTACGGCATGGTAGAACATCACAAAACCTCAAACGACAATGTTTTAGAGACTCATAGAGGAACAAACATCAAAGCCTCGGGAGAAATACTTCACTATTCTCAGCAACATTTTATCTGACTTAACTGATCTATTCATTTCACTTCTTAAGCCGATTTTTCTTCCAACATTTCCTCATTATCTACTCTTTTTAGATGAATCCGCAAAAGGGCTTCATCTCTTATAAGTACGTACATAATAACGTGTTACTCCAGCCTCATCATAATAGACAGTCGACAGAATACCTATATTTATTGGCATTATTTGATAAGTCAACTTAACACCATTTTGGTATCTGTTTGGTTGATCTGTATAGATCACGCAATATCCATTGCGTTGCAATAGATCGATAAATAAAGGCGTGAAATTATCTTCTATTTTACTTTTTTTCACAATAAGTGTTGTTTTAGCTGGCGGTAAAGAGTGTTTAAGATTGCGAACAAAATCATGAGCAATGAGTTGTATATCAGCCTGCGTAACATGTTGATCAACATAACTTGATGAATAATTCAAAGATGCGCAACCAGCCACCAACATAAGCGGTAATGGTAATAAATATTTTGACATCTTTCCCCCCTCTCTCATTGTATTTTCTCCTGAGAAGCTCCTACATTAAAAATAAGAGCAATCTTGCTAAGAAGATAGTATTAACAATGTAGTGGTTTGCAATCAAGTGGTCGTCAATCAATTTTTCACGCATTTAAAAAACGACCACCCTCTCTGAGAGCTCTCAAAGCTTATACTTAACATACAAAAAATATATAAGCACACAAAACAGATGAGCAAGCATAGAGCAGAAAGCAAAACTTCCAAATCACCACCGAGCAATCTCCTTGCTTAAAAATCTCCCCAAAGAACAAAACGCACCCCATACCGCTCTGTAAACAATTCTCTCCCCCCACGCCATCCTTTCTTCTCCTCTCACGCACTCTATCCTCCATTTCCACCCCTTCCCGTCAATACATTCTTGTCTTTCGATCCAAGCTTGTCCCTTCATTCCCCTCTCACGCACCAACAGTGCTCTTCCTCCCAATTTATCTCTCCATTCACAAGCCCGTTCTCCTCAATCCTCTCACCCCCATTCCACGCCATGATGCACGCCCACCAAACACCTCCAAATCCTCTACATCCTACAGCCTCCACAACGCAGAAATTCTCCACATCACTTCCCCTTCTTTTTTATTTTTTTACGTTTTTATGCTTTTACAGAAAATGACAAACGAAATTTCCAAATCACCACCGAACAATCACCTTGCTTAAAAATCCCCCCAAAGAACAAAACACACCCCATACCGCTCCGTCAACAATTCTCATCCCCCCACAAACTTCTGCCCCCACCGTCAAGTCACCATCTCCTCAAAAGGCGGTGCTGCACAAGGCGCGATAAACAACCCCATCTCTAAAACATTCAACACTCTACTCTCTCTTACAAAAAAGCACCCCAATGGATAAAATCCATATGCCCAATATCGCCCCTTAAAAAGAAGTATCAGCATAATCGGATAATTCTTGCGATCCCCAAAATATTGTTGTTCTCCAAATGCTTTGATTTTTCTTGCCAATCTTTTGAAATCCCTTTATTGCTTAAAGAGATATTTTGATCATCTACGCCCCGATCAAATAGGGATCTAAAAGCCCGAAAACTTGACACATGAATTTATCCCGCTTTGCGGGTATCCCGGAATTCCGGGAGATTTTGCACTGTCCAGGTACTGAGAAGCACTAAAAGCAAAAAAACTGACTAGGGTTCAGTACTTTTAGACTCCCGGAATACCAACGCGAGGGCGCTCGCAACCGGAGGGGGTGCAAAGTGCAAACCAAGAATTCACAGTTTCAAACCAAAAACCCAGATTTTATCGACATTTCTGATCAAGCAAAAGAATTCGTTATAGACGCATTGCCATGGGGCTTTCCCAAAAGGCATTAGGAAACTTTTTAGGTGTCAGTTTCCAACAAATCCAAAAATATGAAAAAGGCGCCAACCGTATCAGTGCAAAATGTTTTCTTGAAATCGCTCAAAAACTGCAAGTGCCGATAAGCTTTTTTATGAAGATCTTTTAGCCACCGATCTTGCCACAAAAGAAGATCTGGTCTCAGAAGGCAATCCCTCACATCATGATCAATACACCTACAGCGAAAAAGAACACGCCCTTTTAAAAAACTTTAGAGAACTCCAACCGAAAAAACAGAAAGCCATTTTATGGTTGCTCTCTAGATTAGGCAAAAGCACCCTCAAACGTTATATTTGTCCATACCCCAGCTTAAAATTCCCATCCCCCACAAAGAGCAGTGTTTTAGGGCATGATAGGATAAATTTATCATAGAAGAGAAAAATGCGCTAAGCTTAAAAAGTAAGCCCCATTATTCCTATAACAATGACACCATCACGATCTTAACTGACAAGGTTAAGAAAGGAGTCTTGCTGAGAGCCCATTTTGCGTTAGCAGGTCTATTGCTAATTTATCAAATGAAACAAAGGTTTCACCGCCTAGCCAATGTCCCTCATAAGATATAATTCCATCAGCAAAATCTCCACCAGCCTCAAGCATAGCAAGCCCGGCTTCAACAGCTGGTCGATTCATGACGACATTACGCGTTGCAAGAAGATTACGAACCATCAAAGCAATCTCTTCTTTTGATAATTTTGCCCCGCGGCAGAGTATCCAAATAAGTTCACAAAGACAAGGCAAAGAAATAGCGATGAGAGAAGCTTCTCTTAAGATCTTACTTGCTATTTCACCTTGCTTTTTATCATCTTGTAAAACAGCGCGGGCTAAAACATTTGTATCTACAGAAATCTTCACTTTTTCCCCGCCCAACCAGAGGCAGCAATTTCGTTCATTTCTTCCACAGTCAGTGTTTTTTTAACTTTTCCGGCAAATCGTCCAATAAAGCTATCAATTGTGCTTGTAGGCTGTGCTGCTTTTATACGAAGTTCACCACCTGGTAACTTATCAAAGTTGATGCGCTCTCCTGGTTTAACACCAAGGTGCTGGAGTAAATCCCGCTTCAGCGTCACTTGTCCTTTTGCTGTAACAGTTAGTGAAGGCATAGAAAAATCCTCTTAATATAGATATCGTTATTAAGTATATATAAAAAATAATGAAAAATTCAATTACTTTTTAAAATTGCCAAAGCACTATAGGGCAGATCCTGAACATGAGGAATTGTAAGATATATTCGTTTTCATACCGGCAATATCTGATTACACCCGAAAAATAGGAGACCTTGAACTCCTCCCTGCATTAAACAACGGTGCTTTATGGCATAGGAGAATGTGTAGAATTGAAGATGATCATGTTTCATCTATCCACTAGCACAAATGCGATCAATAGGAAAAGCTTTTAAAGAAGAAAAACACGCACCATTGAAAAAAATGATGAGGCCGTAGGTTTTACGCATCCTCCACCTTTTTCTTAAAACAGCAAAGGAATGCCCAATTAGTTGTCAAAATATCCTCGCTAAGTATTCCATACCCTAATATCGATCTCAAAGAACATTTTTTCACAAAAAAAGAGATAATTCTTAAGTTCCAAAAAATATTTTCACCTTTCCAATATCTTCATTTTTCTTGCCAATCTTCTGAAATTACTTTATCACTTAAAGGATATTTTGATCGTCTACGCACCGATCAAGAGGGAACTAAAAGCCCTAAATCCGAGCGTACCATTGAACCCACTATTGTGGGTGTCCCGGGATTCCGGGAGTTTTTGCTATGTCCAGGTGCTTGTCTGCACTAAAAGCAAAAAAACTGACTCGGATTCAGTACTTTTAGACTCCCGGAATACCAACGCGAGGGCGCTCGCACTTGGCGGGGGTGCAAAGTGCCAACCAAAAATCCACATTTTCAAACCAAAAATTCAAACTTTGTTGATACTTCAATAGGCGCAAGAATTCGTCATAGAAGAATTTCAATGGGGCTTTCTCAAAAGGCATTAGGAAACACTCTCGGTGTGAGTTTCCAACAAATCCAGAAATATGAAAAAGGTTTAAATCGTGTCAGCGCAGGGTGTTTGCTTGAAATTGCTCAAAAACTGCAAGTGCCGATAAGCTTTTTTTATGCGGATCTTTTAACCGCGGATATTGCGACAAAAGAAAACCCCTCACACCATGATCAATACACCTACAGCGAAAAAGAACACGCCCTTTTAAAAAACTTTAGAGAACTCCAACCGAAAAAACAAAAAGCCATTTTATGGTTGCTCTCTGATTAGGCAAAAGTACACGCAAACATTCTTCACTCATAGAGCCCTTTTGTTAAAATTGATGCCCCTCAAAGGAGAGTCCTTCAAAAGGCGCGATAAACACCCCCCCACACACTTGCACAAAAAAGCACCCCAATGCATAAAATCCACATGCCTCATATCGAACCATAAAGATCAGTGGTTTATAGCATGATAAAATAAGAAACGAACCATTTGAAAAAATGGCATGGAGAGATCAAAGAGATCAATGATCATCCTCTCCTGTCGTATCAGGGGGTATTAACGCTTTATTTTTCTTAATTTTTATAACGCCAATCATTCCAGTGAAAATAATGCAGGCAGACATCGTTAAAAAAGAGCTCATCAATCCCACGAGAGCAAAAAGCCCAGCAATAAGGCCAGACGCAGCTTCAGCAGAGTTTGCTAGAGTTGAAAAGGTTCCAAAACTCTTACCAAAATCTTCACGACGAGAGTATAATTGAAGCGCAGAGACTAAACTAATATCCACAAATGCACCCGTAAATCCTAAAACACAGGCAAACACGAGAAGCAATTTTAAATAAAGCATTGAAGCGAAAGGCATAAGAAATAGAACAGCCCCATAAAGAAGCCAAAAGACCATAAGCTTTAATGATGTAACCTTGGATATAATTTTATGATAGAATACACCACCGATAATCGTTCCAACAGCCATGAGAGAAAAAAGTGAACTCACAAAGCTTTCCTCTCCCCCCACAGACAGAACAAAAGCTGGAATTAAAAATCTTAAAATTGCCCCCGTAAAGAGAATAGCAACCGACGAGCCAACGAGTGTAATAAATAAATTTTTATTTTCAGTTGAAATATATTGAAGATAGGAAACTGTTTCGCGATAAATTTTTATAAAATTGAATGATTTATTCTCACTTGAGTTTAAATTCACAAGATTAAGTAACACGATAATCGATATAAGATAGGTAAAAAAATCAAAAATGAGAACTGCCGATTTATCGGCGAAAAGAAGCAATAGGGAACAAACTAAAGGACCAATGACGGATGCTGTTTCGTCTATAATTTGTGCAATGCTATTTGCTTTAGTCAGATCCTTTCTTGCAAACATTTTCGGGATAGCCGCTTGAAAACTTGGTTGAAAAATACTTCTTCCTATTGTTGTACCTATTGCTGCAAAAATAAGCACAGTAATATGAGCCGTCCCTGTTATCGTGGTTATCAAAACGAATAATGAGGCAAATAATCTCACCACTTCACTTAAGATCATATTTTTCTTCAGAGAGAAATTATCTGCGAACCAACCGCCTATAGGTCCCAAAAAGAGAAAAGGGATAAATCGAAAAAAATACACAAGACCGATCAAAAAGGCATTATCCGTTAATTCTAAGACAAGTAAAATAAAAATAACTTCATAAGCATAATCGCCAACTTTAGAAATAAACAGAGAAGAAAAAAGAGAGAATGGACTCTTTTTAAAAAATAACTTCATATCAACCATCCGATATTAAACTTTTTGACAGTTAAAGTTTCCCGCCCTTTCATACAATTGGTGATATGAACTTCAAAGAAACGCCCGATCAAAGGATAAGCAGACTTTTGGGACATTTGACCAAAAAATGACTGCAACGCTCTCCCCAAGCCTTACCTCAATAACGCAAAACTCAACATTCCCCCCAACCGCTTCCTAACACGCCCCAAAACCTCCACAACCCAGAAATCCTCCGCGTCACTCCCCCCTTCCTTTTTACAGATCAACGTTTTTACGCTTTTACATTTTTATAGAAATAAGCCAAACGAAACTACCAAATCACCACGCCACTCCACTTCTGTAAACAACGATCTATAAACGACGCCCCAACTTCTTGCCCCTAAAATATTTCTGCACCACCTCTCAAAAAACATGTACCAGACAGAACCAAGCAACCCCTATCCACTCAGCCTTACCTCAATAACGCAAAACTCACACAACATTCCCCCCAATCGCTTCCTAACCCGCCCCAAAACCTCCACAACCCAGAAATCCTCCGCGTCACTCCCCCCTTCCTTTTTACAGATCAACGTTTTTACGCTTTTACATTTTTATAGAAATAAGCCAAACGAAACTACCAAATCACCACGCCACTCCACTTCTGTAAACAACGATCTATAAACGACGCCCCAACTTCTTGCCCCTAAAATATTTCTGCACCACCTCTCAAAAAACATGTACCAGACAGGACCAAGCAACCCCTATCCACTCAGCCTTACCTCAATAACGCAAAACTCACACAACATTCCCCCCAATCGCTTCCTAACCCGCCCCAAAACCTCCACAACCCAGAAATCCTCCGCGTCACTCCCCCCTTCCTTTTTACAGATCAACGTTTTTACGCTTTTACATTTTTAGAGAAATAAGCCAAACGAAACTGCCAAATCACCACGCCACTCCACTTCTGTAAACAACGATCTATAAACGACGCCCCAACTTCTTGCCCCTAAAATATTTCTGCACCACCTCTCAAAAAACATGTACCAGACAGAACCAAGCAAACCCTATCCACTCAGCCTTACCTCAATAACGCAAAACTCACACAACCTTCACCATAAGAAGCTCCCCTTTACTCTTCTTCATCGCTAACCTGTGGAGGAGGTGGGAGGATATAAGAACCTGAAAGCCAGCGATTGAGATCAATGGCGCGGCATCGGCTAGAACAAAAAGGATAAGCAGACTTTTGGGACATTTGACCAAAAAATGACTGCAACGCTCTCCCCAAGCCTTACCTCAATAACGCAAAACTCAACATTCCCCCCCAACCGCTTCCTAACACGCCCCAAAACCTCCACAACCCAGAAATCCTCCGCGTCACTCCCCCCTTCCTTTTTACAGATCAACGTTTTTACGCTTTTACATTTTTATAGAAATAAGCCAAACGAAACTACCAAATCACCACGCCACTCCACTTCTGTAAACAACGATCTATAAACGACGCCCCAACTTCTTGCCCCTAAAATATTTCTGCACCACCTCTCAAAAAACATGTACCAGACAGAACCAAGCAAACCCTATCCACTCAGCCTTACCTCAATAACGCAAAACTCACACAACCTTCACCATAAGAAGCTCCCCTTTACTCTTCTTCATCGCTAACCTGTGGAGGAGGTGGGAGGATATAAGAACCTGAAAGCCAGCGATTGAGATCAATGGCGCGGCATCGGCTAGAACAAAAAGGATAAGCAGACGTTTGAGACATTTGACCACAAATAGGACAAGGATGCGGAGGACGGTGCTCTTTTTGCAAATTGGGTTCTTTTTGCTCAGAGAGCTTTCTTTGGCTTTGAGACGTCTGTGTTCTTTCGTCTTTCATTGAATTTTCTTCTGTTCCTTTTTTTTCATTTTTACCTTGTTTCATTTCCGCTTTGCACTTTTTGGTATACTTTTTAGTGCTTTTTACCCTATATTGGCTTTTGCCTTAAAATTTCTCTACAGCGTTTCTTCCATCCAATGCGCATAAAGTGGATAATGATAAGCGGTCAACAGATCAGCCGTTTCAGCCAAAGGCAATCCCACAACATTAGAATAAGAGCCGGCGATATAGACCACAAAAGCCCCTGCTTTTCCTTGGATAGCATAGCCCCCCGCTTTCCCTTGCCATTCTCCTGAAGCAAGGTAAGCCTTCATCATGGAAGAGGTTAAGCGTCTAAAACGAACACGACTTTCAACCAATTTTACGGTTATTTTTCCCTGTTCATTCAAAACACAAACGGCACCATAAACCTTGTGCGCGCGTCCAGAAAGGAAACGTAAACATTCATAAGCTTCATCCTCGCCTTCTGGTTTGGGAAGAATGGTACGCCCAACAGCCACCACCGTATCAGCCGCTAAGATAATCATTTTCTGCCCAGGCAATTTTTCTTGGACGTTTTGCAATTTTTCTTGGGGCTTCTGATTTTCTTGGACCTTCTGAGAGTACCAGTTCAAAATCTCTTGCGCTTTTAGTGCTTTTTCCTTTGCCAAACGTTTGGCAAGGTTTGCAGGATGTTCTTTTAATTTTGGTGTTTCATCAATATCGCTTGCATAAACCTGCTGAGGATCAATGCCTATTTGGGCCAGAAGCGCCAAACGCCGTGGTGAAGCGGATGCAAGCACCAAATGAATTTCTTCCCCAAGAGTTTCCGCCCAATGTTTTTTCCCCCACTCTTTTATACTTTTCATTTCCACCCCTTGCAAAATCGGCTTTTTCTCTTACCCCATTTTAAGCGCTCCTTTTTAAACGCCCCTGCACTATTGATCTCCTTATGCTTTTTGTGCACTGATTTGACACCTTATTCAAGGTCATTTTAAACATTCATCTTATCTCACACATAGATAAGTACCCTAAAGGTCTTTTAAAAATAACAGAAAAATATTGTAAATTTGACAAAAAAGCGCAAACCCTCATAAGGCTACTTATAGCGGTATGTAATACGTCCTTTTGTCAAATCATAAGGGGTCATTTCGACCATAATTTTATCACCGGCTAACACGCGAATACGATTTTTTCGCATTCTTCCAGCGGTATGGGCAATAATTTCATGATCATTTTCCAGTTTCACACGAAACATTGCATTCGGTAAGAGTTCGGTAACGACACCAGAAAATTCTAAAACTTCTTCTTTTGACATAAACCATCATTTCCTTTACAGTGCACATATTTTGTTAAGCTGTGCGTTATTTTCCAGCGTTCATATCCTATTTTCTCAAATTTGTGAATAAAAATTCAACAAAAAGGGAAAGGTTTTTCAAGTTTGCTCTCTTTTATTCTCAAAAAACCTCACTCTCCATTTTGAGAATGACGACTTTATCCACTTAAATTTTATCTGCCAATTTCCTCCAATTTTTATTATGATCTTGATTTTAGAGCGACAAGAAATTACGCTCAATTTCCTAAAGTTCTTCTTCCACACCTGTGACCATCCCCCTATTCCCCCACATTCTCCCGTCAAAACACGCCTCGCCTTTTCACCCCAACTTATCTCTCCACGCACAAGCCTTGTTCTCCCTAATTTGTCTTCCCCCATTCCACACCATGATACACGCCCAACACACGCCCAACTCCTTAACCCTAAAAATACACAACGCATAAACCCGTCCTTAACTTCCTCTTCCTTGTTTTACGGCTCCACGTTTTTACACTTTTACATCTACATCTTTACAGAAAGAAGCCCAAAAAAACTCCCAAACCACCACCGAACAATCACCTTGCTTTAAAAAACTCCCCCAAAGAACAAAACTTCCCACCCCACACCCTACACCGT
This sequence comes from Bartonella tribocorum CIP 105476, assembly GCF_000196435.1. Classification (NCBI taxonomy): domain Bacteria; kingdom Pseudomonadati; phylum Pseudomonadota; class Alphaproteobacteria; order Hyphomicrobiales; family Bartonellaceae; genus Bartonella; species Bartonella tribocorum. The sequence continues at coordinate 2,124,314 of NC_010161.1, forward strand.
TTTATAAACGACAACCTAACTTCTTGCCCCACACCGCTCTTACAAATAATTCTCTCCCACACCAACCTCACGCCCAACATCCCCCCTTCTCGACATCACCATCCCCTCAAAAGGCGCTGCTGCACAAAACGCAACAACAACCCCACTCCGAAAATATTCAACACACACTTGCACAAAAAAACACACACATTGTAAATCTATACACCCCATATCAACCTCAAAGATCAGTATCTCACGGCATGATCGGATAATTCTTTTGATCCCCACAATGCTTTCATGTTCCAAATATTTTCATTTTTCTTACCAATCTTCTGAAATTCCTTTATTGATAGGTCTGTGTTTTTGATCATCTACGCAACGGTCAAATAGGGAGTTGAAGACCCGAAAACTCGTACATGAATTTGCTCCGCTTTGCGGGTATCCCGGAATTCCTGGAGTTTTTGCACTGTCCAGGTGCTTGTCTGCGCTAAAAGCAAAAAAGCTGACTCGGACTCAGTACTTGTTACTCCCGGAATACTCGTCCGATGGCGCTTGCACTTGGCGGGGGTGCAAAATGCCAACCAAAAATCCACATTTTCCAACTAAAAATCCAAATTTTATTGACATTTCTGATCAAGCAAAAGAATTCGTTATAGACGCATTGCCATGGGGCTTTCTCAAAAAGCATGAGGCAGCGCTTTAGGAGTAAGTTTTCAACAAATCCAAAAATATGAAAAAGGCGCCAACCGTATCAGCGCAAAATGTTTGCTCGAAATCACTCAAAAACTAGAAGTTCCGATAAGCTTTTTTATGCGGATCTTTTAGCCACCGATCTTGGGACAAAAGAAGATCTGGTCTCAGAAGAAAACCTCTCAAACCATGATCAAGAAACCTATAGCGAAAAAGAACATGCCCTTTTGAAAAATTTTAGAGAGCTTAAGCCGAAAAAACAGAAAGCCATTTTGTGGTTGCTCTCTAGATTAGGCAAAAGCGCACCACTCCACATTATTCGCTCATAGAGCCCTTTTGGTAAAATTCATACCACACCTCAAAGGGCTGAGTTCCATAAGGAGCAACAAACAAGCTCCATTCCCATGCTATTCTTCACGCAACCCTGCACACCAACTTTTTCACACTCTCTCCCTCATACTTTTTTTACCTCTTCACGCTTAAACACAAAAAGCAATCCGACCATCCCGATATTGCCAACATGACGCATCCTTACGCATAAGAATTTTCTCATCTCCCCACGCCTCAAACAACAGCATTTTATAGAAGCTTACGAGCAAGCCCCCCATTCCCTCACGCCATCCTTTCCGACACCTCACACACTCTATCCTCTATTCCCCTCTCGTCAACACACTCTCGTCCCCTCATCTCCATACGCATTCTCTCCCATTTCAACACTTTCTCCCCCTCCCCAATTGCGCCACAGCACTTAACACTCCTTTTCACCCCAACTTATCTCTCCATTCACAAGACTTGTTCTCCTCAATTCGTCTTCCCCCATTCCACGCCATGATATACGCCCCCACATGCCTCCATACACAACACATAAATCCTCCACATCCTTAACTTCCCCTTCCTTTTTTACGGCTCCACGTTTTTACGCTTTTATATTTTAAAAGAAATCTGTAGACTAAGCTGTCGATAAAAAGACCTATTAACTTGTCCCCGCAAGACAAAACTTCCCCCCCACCCCGTACCACTGAGAAAACAAAGATCTGCAAACGACAATCCAGCCTCTTACCCCGAATGACTCTCTTCACCACCACGTAAAGAGCCGTTTTTTAGGGCATAAGAGAATAATTCTTACGATTCAAAAAATATTTTTATTTTTCTTGCCAATCTCCTAAAATTCCTTTATCATCCAGAAAATATTTTGATTGCCTACGCAGCGATCAAGAGGGAACTAAAAGCCCTAAGCTCTAGTGTAAAAATGAACCCACTCTTGTGGATTTTCCGGGATTCCGAGAGTCTTTGCCATGTCCAGGTGCAGTTCCAGCACTAAAAGCAAAGAAGCTGACCAGAGCTCAGTACTTGTTACTCCCGGAATACCAATGCGAGGGCGCTCGCATCCGGTGGGGGGGTGCAAAGTGCCAACTAAAAATCCACATTTTCAAACTAAAAGTTCAAATTTTATTGATATTTCTGATTAAGCAAAAGAATCGTCTATGACGAATTTCAATGGATCTTTCTCAAAAAACCTCACTCTCCATTTTGAGAATTACAAGTTCATTCCCTCAAACTTTACTGCCCCATTTCCTCTAATTTTTAGGCTAATCTTGGTTTCAGAGAAACAAGAAATTACGCTAAACCGCTTAAACTTTTCTTTCCACACCTCTGCCCCTCCTCCGTTCTCCCCCCACACTCTCCCATCAAAACACGCCTCGCCCCTTCACCCCAACTTATCTCTCCATTCACAAAACTTGTTCTCCCCAATTCGTCTTCCCCCATTCCACGCCATGATATACGCCCCCACATGCCTCCATATGCAACGCATAAATCCTCCACATCCTTAACTTCCCCTTCCTTTTTTACGGCTCCACGTTTTACGATTTTACATCTTTACAGAAAATATCCCCGCGCTACTCTGCAAATAATAATGCTCTACAAGCCAGCCTCTCACCCAGCGCCCCTGACTGACCTCAGATCACCGCTCCTTAAATGATGGCAGCTTCTTCAGGCACAACAAGCAAACCCTATCCCCTCATGCCTTCCTTCGCACATCCCTTCCTACCACCAGCTCTTGTACGCACCGTCCGTCCCCTCTAAATTGTCCATACGACACTTTTTCCTTCCTCCATTCCCTCCCCCGTCAGCAAACCAAAGTACTTAACATCGCTCTCTTCATCCCATCCTGTCCTCCATTCACAAGACTTGTTCTTCCCAATTCGTCTTCCCCCATTCCACACCATGATAAAAGCCCCCACATGCCTCCATATGCAACGCATAAATCCTCCACATCCTTAACTTCCCCTTCCTTTTTTACGGCTCCACGTTTTACGCTTTTACATCTTTACAGAAAATATCCCCGCGCTACTCTGCAAATAATAATGCTCTACAACCCAGCCTCTCACCCAGCGCCCCTGACTGACCTCAAATCACCGCTCCTTAAATGATGGCAGCGTCTTCAGGCACAACAAGCAAACCCTATCCCCTCATGCCTTCCTTCGCACATCCCTTCCTACCACCAGCTCTTGTACGCACCGTCCGTCCCCTCTAAATTGTCCATACGACACTTTTTCCTTCCTCCATTCCCTCCCCCGTCAGCAAACCAAAGTACTTAACATCGCTCTCTTCATCCCATCCTGTCCTCCATTCCCAAAACTTCTCACTCCCAATTCGTCTTCCCCCATTCCACGCCATGATAAAAGCCCCCACATGCCTCCATACACAACGCATAAATCCTCCACATCCTTAACTTCCCCTTCCTTTTTTACGGCTCCACGTTTTTACGCTTTTACATTTTTACAGAAATCTGTAGACAAAATTCCGATAAAAACACTGATTAACTTGCCTCCCCCCTCACCTCAAAGGACGAGGGTTCCACGCAGCGCTAGTTTATGAACAATCGGGCTTCTCTTGGCCAATGACACTTGAGCAACCACTCATGCGATTCACATAACAGTTTGCTGAAAATAGAATAGACAATTTATCCACGCCCTAAACTTTTCTCTCCACACCTTTGAGCCTCTTCCACGACTCAAGACAAAGCTCTCCAACGACAAGATGTTGATTTATAAAGAGTGTTCACTGTTTTACATATTGAATGAGAGTCTCGAATATTGTAAGATTCTCTCATTTCAAATCCTCTATATTGAATCAATCAAAACCACCTCTTTTACACGTTACAAGCGGATGACCCTGCGTGGCATAAAAATTGTATAAGAATGGCATGTAACCGTCTCAAGTGCCAAAGACTGTCGCAACGTTTTAGGGCTGGCAAAGTATATGATGCCGGTTTACTCTTTTATGAAGCGTAAAGATGAAGGTGCCCTATAAGTTTTATACACTTCATGGGGCCTCTACCTTTGTACCCTTCATAAACGCCATCGCAAAAAGAGCTTGGATGTGAGATGTCTCTTTAAAACAAGCCGGTAAATTATTAACCCCAGTGTATTTGATAAACAAAGTGTATTTGATAAACAAAGTGTATTTGGTTTGGAGCATTCCATTTTGCATAAAGGTTGTGCCCCCCAAAAAAACACGCAATAAATATGATAAATAAAAGCGTAAAGAAATCTCCATTCTTCAAAAGCCATTTCCTTACATGCTTTTGAAAATCATAAAACTGAATAAAAGGAGATGGCAAAGATGAGAAGGGAATTTTTCCCCTTAAAAACGCCTCCCCATACGTTCCTCCCCATACGTTCCTCCCCATACGTTCCATGTCATTGATGACAACACGCCATAAACGCATAAATTCTCCCCTCTTTTTTGCGTATTTCTATTTTTACGCTTTTATACATTTACAAAAATATCTATACAAAATGATTACACGACCACGTTGTAAACAATCGCCTTTAAAATCTCGCACCCACTTTCACTTCAATCCCCCACTTTCACTTCAATCATAGAGATAAAAATCGGTCTATTGATTTTATTGACCAGCGCAAAATTTTGCGATCCAATTCTGATTATCGAAAGGATTCATAAGAAGCATTTTTACAACTTTTAAAAGAATCTTTTCCTCCATGCAGTGCTTTTTATAATGGACAAAAATCTATTGAATGGATTCAACTTTAAGAAAGTTGGACATGAGAATTTTTTTTGATTTTCTCCTTCAACACCGACAACAATAAATTGTTCTTATATGTTAATGTTTTTTGTTTTCTCGTAGAGGCAGCAGCAGCATCAAACGCGCATCCTTTTCTAAAACAAAAGCTTCATCACTGAAAGAAAAGATCAAAAAAAAAAGGCTTGTTTCTTATAAACAAACCTCTCCAAATCTTAAACAACTTCCTCTCGAAGCATCTAAATGCACTTCAGAAAAGCCAAAATGAATACAAAGATTTATTTAGCACAAAGTTAAAAAAAATCAAGAACAAAAAATTTTTATAGCTAATGCGCCTTTTAGAAACAGTTTTTCTTCCCCCCCACCGCGCAACAATCCAACGGCTCGACAAAACATTTGAACGAATCGTCCCCCTGAAATAACGCAGGCTTAAAAAAACACGACAAGCCACGTCTTTTTTTTAAAAAAGATCAATCGCAAACACGCATAAAAGCCACCCTTTTGATAAAAGATTGCTTTAAGAAGATCAAAAATCTTGATAAACCATCGCTTTAATAAAAAAGAAGCGGAGTTCTCAGCATCTCCGCCTCTTTGAATAGTAAAATTATAATGAGAAATAATTAAAAAAATTCAAGACTCTGAAGGGAACCAATTCGATAACAATTCATAGCGTACAGGATCATCAGCGCATTGTCCGCCACCACATTCCAGTATGGTAGAAATCAAATTAGCCGCAATCAAAAACACAAATAAGAAACTTGCCGTTTTACTCAAGATAGGAAAAGCAGAAAATTCTTTAAATTTGTGTGCCAATTCGCCTAAAATCATGACGCTCGCAACAGCAAAGATACAAAGAACAGAAATAATGAAAGCCCAAGTATAAAAATGCAATCCAAAGAACGTTGAACCATATCCCAGATCATCAGGTGTGATATGCAAAAATACCTGCCGTGCAGCAACAGCACTGGTTACCATACAACCGATAATAACCATGCCATAATGGGTATTTTTCACCTTATGATGAATATTGAGCAAGAACCCACAACCTGCGAGCATCAATCCAACGCGTTGCAACAAACAAAGGGGACAAGGTAACTCAAATTTTACCAATTGATAATAAAAAGCGACCACCAAGACAACGGACAATCCAATCAGTCCTAGCGTATTCATAAATATGACGAAATGAGGATTTTTTTGTTCAACATTTTCCATGGCTATTCTCTCAAAAAGATAAATTTAAAGTAGAAGTTGCGTGGTGATTAAAGGTTAGAAGAATAACAACGAACAAGATAGCCCACAAAGCATAGCTTATATTTTTTTTACCATACACCGTCGTTATTGCAGTGCCTAAAGCGATTAAAAATGGAAAAAACATGACTTTTAAATCTCCTTTCTTAATATTCCGGTGTTTAACTGTTATTTCTTATTGTACAAGTTCATACATATTAAAAATTAGGCAAAAAAGAGACCAATGAATTTATTATTCACAATTCATCCCTCACTTTAATATTGTCTTTAATATTTCTGGCATTGCCGTTACATTTCTGTGAAGAAATGATGAAAAGCCCCATCGTCTAAAAACGCCTCTAAGCAAAAACACTAAAGCGTTGATTATTTGTATTCTTTTATCTCAGCAATCACTAAAGAATCTATTTCCCCCCTATCTAAACAGCAAAATAAGAAGCCTTTGAAATGAAAGATATCTCTCTGTTATTTTTTCTCAAAAACACCCTTATTTGCAACGCACTTTTGCCATAAAAATCTCTTTATTATCATAAATATTGTTTCAAATTGCACCATATCACAGTATATGGTAAGAGTATTTATTTTAGCAATAAAAAATGAGACATTTTCTAAAAAATCTTATACTTAAAGACTTTTCCAGAATATATTTCCAGCATGTATTTTTTTCTTTTTGCTTCAAAATGAACGACACGTTCGCTGTTTAAAGCCCCCACCGCTCAATATTTTAATACAACGACATTTTAATACGACGACTCAAAGGACAGTAGTCCATGCGTTTCAAGAGCGTATTTTTCAACTGCTGTCTTTCTCCTTAAATTTTGACCTTTCAATCCTATTTAAAAAAAACTATTTTTCTGCCAAAGATTGGCTTTGCAAAGAGATTATAAAACTCTTAAAAAAATAATGGTAAAGAATCGCCTTGAATCTTTGAAAAGGATTGAGAATGACAAAAAAATCATGTGATGTCGCGATTTTAATGGGGAGCCAATCGGATTGGCAAACGATGTGCCATAGTGCCGATATTTTAACGAATCTTGGTATTTCTCATAGTTCGCATATTGTCTCAGCCCACCGCACTCCTGAACGCCTTTACCAATTTGCAAAAGAAGCAAAAGCAGCAGGTTTTAAAATTTTAATTGCCGGCGCGGGAGGTGCAGCTCATCTTCCTGGTATGCTCGCAGCGCTTACGCCCCTTCCTGTTTTTGGCGTTCCTGTGCATTCACAGGCTCTCTCTGGTCAAGACTCTTTGCTTTCAATCGTGCAAATGCCAGCCGGAATACCGGTTGGCACGTTAGCCATTGGCAAAGCAGGCGCCATTAATGCCGCCCTTTTAGCTGCAGCCGTTATAGCCGTTTACGATCATGATCTCGCCCAACGATTAGAAGATTGGCGTCAGCAACAAACAGCCAATGTTGCCCTAACGCCTATAACGGAGGTTTAAAATGACACCGTTTTCCAACACCACTACCCCATCCAGCCCCACCTCCCCATCCAACACCCCCACTCCGTCCAACACCACTACCCCATCCAGCCCCACCTCCCCATCCAACACCACCTCCCCATCCAGCACCCCCACTCCGTCCAACACCCCCACACCATCCACCGCCTTACCATCCAACGACATCACTCCCTCTCACATGTTCCCTCCAGGCAGCGTCATTGGTTTAATCGGTGGCGGACAATTGGCACGCATGCTCGCCATAGCAGCGGCAGAATTAGGATTTCGAACCGTTATTTTTTGCCCTGAATCTGATTGCCCAGGCGCTCAAACAGCCAACAACCATATTATTGCCTCCTATGATGATCCATCAGCCTTAGATAATTTTATTGCTCAGAGCGATGTTGTCAGCTATGAATTTGAAAATCTTTTGCTTGAAACAGTTCAATATGTAGAGCAGAGTAGGCCTGTTTATCCTTCTTCGCACGCATTAGAAATCGCGCAAGATCGGCTTTTTGAAAAACAATTTTTACGGGATCAAGGAATTGATACCGCCTCATGGCATGCTATTGACGATTCTTCTTTTCTTCTTTCCGCTCTTGAAGCCTTAGGGGGGCGTGGTCTTTTAAAGACGCGTCGTTTTGGTTATGATGGAAAAAACCAGATTAAGCTTGATCATCCCGATGAACAAACCCTTACAGAAGCCTTCGATTCTTTTCACAAACAGCCTTGTATTTTGGAAGAAATCGTTCCTTTTTTAGCGGAAATTTCTGTTCTCTCGGCCCGCACAAAAAAAGGAGAGCATATTTTTTATGATTGTCCTGAAAACCAACATAAAAACGGGATTCTTCATAAATCCTTTGTTCCGTCCCATATTCCCCTTGAAGTGCAAAAAGCCGCGCAAGATATCAGCGCCACAATCATGGATGCCCTCGATTATGTTGGTGTTCTTTGCATTGAATTTTTTGTCTTAACGGATGGACATCTTTTAGTGAACGAATTAGCGCCGCGTGTGCATAATTCTGGTCATTGGACGCAAAAGGCATGCCTCACTTCACAATTTGAACAGCATATCCGTGCTATTTGTGGTCTTCCCTTAGGCAGCCCCTATCGCCATAGTAATTGTCAAATGACAAATCTTCTTGGGAACAATTTGAATACTTTAAAATATTTTCTCACGCAAGAAAACACTTCAATCCACTTATATGGCAAAAGAATTATTCACCCCCACCGCAAAATGGGCCATGTTATTCAATTAACAGGACCAGCCAGCAAATCTTAACCCCCCCTATACAAATACTTTCCCCCAATGAACTGAAAAAACAATTTCTCTCGCCCACCTCTTCACCCCCCGCACCTAACAGTCCTTCCCCCCTACAAACCCTATCCTTTTAAGCATTAAGAACATCACCTCTCCTCCCCCTCAAAGACAAAGCGCCACCTCACATCAATATCCATGCGGTTCAACAACACCCCTAAACCTCTCAATTCTTTCAGCCCACCCCACTGCTTCCCTCTACAAGCCCCCCTCTTTTAAAAACATCCCTTTCCTCTCAACAGACAAAAACCCACTCCACAATCCAACGGCTCGCCCCTTTCCCCCCTTCAAGCATTGCAGCTGGCGCACATGCCTGACAGAGCTTCACAAGCCCCCACAAACAAGCCCTTCGTTTTAAAGAGATCCCTGACAGAGCTCTTCAACGCCTGCTTTTCTCAAAAACATCTCTCCGCAGGCTAAAAACAATCTACCAACCATAGACCTTCACCTCCACCTTCCACCGCATCATTCTTCCCCCGTATGATAGAATCGTCCTCTTCTCTCCCCTTTCAATTCCAATCTTATAAGTGATAGACTTGCCTCTTGCGCGCCTATAGAAAACACTCTAACAATACGTTCTCATTACCTCTCGTCTTCCTTCTTGTGTTCATTCTTTCACAAAAGTGCCAAGCACCCCGCATCACTCCTAAGCTCCACGTCAACGATATAATGACAGTACTAAACTTACAAATCATGACAAAACATTGATTTATAATAATTACTTTTTTTCATGTTGAGTGAAAGTCCCGAATATCGTAAGATTCTCTCATGCCAAATCCGTTTATGTTGAATCAATCAAAATCATTCGCTTGCACATTACAAGTGGGATTAGCGTGTGGATAAAATTTGTATAAGAAAAGAGTAAAATGGCTCTTATGAACCGTCTTAACGCAAGATCTGTCGCGACCCCCACGAACTGGCAAAGTGTGTAACGGTGCCGGCTTGCTTTTCCACAAACGTAAAGATGGGGGTGTGCTCAATGGATTTATCGTTATACCTTTCACGGGTGCCGTCGCGAAATAGTCTTGGGTGCGTTGCGAAAGGTTTCTTTAAAAAAGCCCGTGAATGTGCAAATCAATGGCGTTTATTTTAGAAACATCCTCTCTCCCCTCACAAGGCGATATAACCTGTGTTGTATTTTTTAGGACTTGAAGCGTCTCTCCTTGTTTTATTTCGCGATAAAGTGTAAAATAGCAGATGTAAATACACGACACAGTGCAAGAAAACCGTAAATTCAGCTTACGCTCTAAAACAATAGTCGTTTAAAATATCACTCGCTTTAATATCTGTAATACTTGCTGTAATATCTGGATACTTGTCACCTTCGTTATTTTTATCGCCTTCGATCTTTCCCCTATAAAGTTACGTTATTTAAATTTGGCACCTAACAGCACTCAAGAACGAAGATTTCCGTGCTGATCTATCAATAATCAAGCTTTTTTTAAGTAAATTCAGCCAACATGAACACTTCATATTAAATGCCTTTTCGCCTATAGTTTGGTCATAAAATATAATTGTACTCACAAAAAGAATCGCTTATACAGCAAGGCGAGGAATTTTACATATCTCATAATAATGAAGGGAAGATGCGCTATAGGTCTAACACGTCGTTGGTATTATAATTATAAGTTGGTATTGTAATTATAACAAGTGCAGAAATCTTCTTTTCATCTCATAAAAATAGTTTGAAAAACTGAGTTATTCGCTTTATTAAAAGACAAAACATTCAAGACACAAACGAATATCAACATGACAACATCAAACCTCTCAAACACATCACAAAAAGAACAAAATGATACATACATTCAGTGGAATTTAGTCCTTGATATCCAAAAAGAAGTTAAGGAAACAGTAAAGTTTGGTGTTGTTTCACTGAAAGAATTTATATTCATAATCTTTATAAGCGTATTTTTATATATTTTCCTCTCAATAACAGGCAATGCGGATGAAGCCCAGATGAATGCTGCAACTGTAATCGGGTCGATATGCGTATTAATTCTGTACGGTTCGATACCAATCTTTTTGGTGCTACATATCCTAGTAAAGAAGAAACTGAAAAGAGTAATGAAACAACTAGATGAAGTGGTTGTTAACCAAAATACAATAAGGAGAGAAAAGTGACTGAAGCTATAATATTAGGGCGCATTCTAGGGATCATTCTTGGTTGTGCCATAATCACATTATCCGTTTGGCTTGTTTATTCTACCATTAAATATTGGAAACTGTACCGTAAAGCAGTTACAGGACTAAACTTAGCGATTCAAGAATGTAATAAAAGGATTAATAAATAAAAAAAATCATGAAAAACGTGGTATTAAAAATACCATGGTCCTTATTTTCAATTTCTAAGTGCATTTTAAGCGCATTTAATGTGATTATGACCTCAATTATTTAGGGCCAGTTATTTAAGGTATGAGACTTTTCGTAAGGGAACATTTGAAACTATAGGCATGATATTATGTGTGCATACCAAATACAAGAAACAATCCAACAACGGCTCGCCCCTTTCCCCCCTTCAAGCATTGCAGCTGGTACATGCTTGACAGAGCTTCACAAGCCCCCACAAACAAGCCCTTCGTTTTAAGGAGAGCACCGCACGCTTAAAGCCAAAAATCACCCCACTCCACAATCCAACAGCTTGCCCCCGCTCTTAACCTTTCACCCCACCCCACTGCTTCCCTCTACAAGCCCCCCTCTTTTAAAAACATCCCTTTCCTCTCAACAGACAAAGACCCACTCCACAATCCAACGGCTCCCTCCTTTCCCCACTTCAAGCATTGCAGCTGGCGCACATGCCTGACAGGGCTTCAGGAGCCCCCACAAACAAGCCCTTCGTTTTAAGAAGAGCACCGCGCCCTCAAAGCCAAAAATCACTCCACTCCACAATCCAACGGCTTCGCCCCTTTCCCCACTTCAAGCATTGCAGCTGGCGCACATGCCTGACAGGGCTTCAGGAGCCCCCACAAACAAGCCCTTCGTTTTAAGAAGAGCACCGCGCCCTCAAAGCCAAAAATCACTCCACTCCATAATCCAACAGCTCGCCCCCGCTCTTAACCTTTCAGCCCGCCTCACTGCTTCTCCTCACAAGCCCTTCGTTTTAAAAATATCCCTTTCCTCTCAACAGACAAAAAACCACTCCACAATCCAACGGCTTCGCCCCTTTCCCCACTTCAAGCATTGCAGCTGGCGCACATGCCTGACAGAGCTTCACGAGACCCCACAAACAAGCCTTTTGTTTTAAAAACATCCCTTCCCTCTCAACAGACAAAAACCCACCCCACCCCACAATCCAACGGCTCAACAGCCGCCTACAAAACTCTCCAATCCCTTGCAATTGCGCTCTTGACAGAGCTTATTTAAAGCTGAAAAGGCTTTGACTTTTTTCCACTCTTTAAGTCTTTCTTTTGCTCAATATTATTTTTTACTTTCAAAGCAGCCCTTAACACATTATAGGGAATTTGTAAGGGATACACCCTTGACAAGAATAAGACTTCTTGTTAGATTTCCCTTAGTTTTTTGCAATTTTCACTTATTCGTTGTGCTGATGAAGTGTGTTAATGCGTGCCTTAAAGGTGCGTTTTTCTTTTTGTGATCACAGTGAAAAAGTGTATTGTGTAATATTATGATGCAAGTAATGAGATCATAATGCGATGTTCATGAAGTGAGCAGTGTATTGGGGTTATGATTCATATTGCAGTTGTAATATTGTTTTATAGTATTGTGATATTGTGTTACGTAAACTGTCTAAACGGTGAATATGATGAAAATTAAAAATTCGCTTAAAGCACTAAAGGAGCGCCACCGTAACAATCGTTTGGTGCGTCGTAAGGGTCGTGTTTATATCCTCAATAAAACCAACCCACGTTTTAGAGCACGTCAAGGCTAATTCTTTAGAGTTAATGTTTTTATGCCTACTTTGTTGTAGGCTTAAAAATTTTCTTTAAGATTTTTTGGGGGATTACAAATCCATTGGTTACGAGTCCATTGTTTGATAATATTTGGTGATTTATCTTTTGGGGGCTTGTTTTTATGGATTTTTCGATTTTTTTAAAAGCTTTTCGATTTTTTCAGTTGCGTTTTTTCTCTATTTTTCAGTTGCGTTTTTTCTCTATTTTTCAGCGCATTTTTTTTCTTTCTTTTGTTGGCATTTTTTGTTTCATTTCTTCTGGCTATGGACAAAATCCTCCTTCGCTTCCTGGAGATAAACCTTCTCCCCAATCGCTTTTACCATTAGATGATCTTATCCCCAATTCTTCTCCTTCTTCTGCAATGCCCTCTGATTCTGACTCGTCTGCAATTATTCTTGAAGATTTTGATTCAGAGCAGCTTTCCCATGTTGACAGCGTTAAACAACGCAAAGAAGCGGAAATTTCACGTTTACTCAAAGAATTGAAATATTGTGCTGATGTTGTAAAATCCAAAAAGATCAGTCAACAACTTCAACATTTATGGTCCCAATCGGGGAGTGAGACGATTGATCTTTTAATGTCATGGGCTGAAAATGCGATCAACAGCGACGATTATGGACTTGCGCTTGATTATATTGATAATGCTCTTGCACTTTTACCTACTCACGCTGAAGCTTGGATAAGACGTGCTTGGATTCACATTCAACTGAATGATTTCAAACTTGCCATGCTTGATCTCAACCATGTTCTTGAACTTGAACCGCGCAACTACATTGCCTTTTTTGAACTTGGCGTTACCATGGAAGCGACAGAGCGTCCAGAACTTGCGCTTAAAGCTTATGAAACGGCATTAGGCTACTATCCACAAATGCAAAGAGTTCAAAAGCGCATTGAGGCTCTGTTAGATGAAAAATCACCGCAAGCTCTTTAAACACATCACGCATAAATGAAGCACACCTCAACGAGCTTCAAGCTTTGAGAATAAAACGCAACTTGGCTTCACAGCCCACTAAACGATTGCAAACTTGCCATGCTGAAAATCATGCCGTCAAACTCCCCCACGCAACGACAGTTTTTTGAACTTAGGGACCATTGCCATGGAAGCGACAGAGCGTCCAGAACTTGCGCTTAAAGCTTGATGAAACGGCATTAGGCTACTATCCACAAATGCAAAGAGTTCAAAAGCGCATTGAGGCTCTGTTAGATGAAAAATCACCGCAAGCTCTTTAAACACATCACGCATAAATGAAGCACACCTCAACGAGCTTCAAGCTTTGAGAATAAAACGCAACTTGGCTTCACAGCCCACTAAACGATTGCAAACTTGCCATGCTGAAAATCATGCCGTCAAACTCCCCCACGCAACGACAGTTTTTTGAACTTGGCGTTGCCATGGAAGCGACAGAGCGTCCAGAACTTGCGCTTAAAGCAAGCCTCTTAACCTCCAAAATCCTCTCACCTCATTCCACGCTATGACAAAAACCTCCACACCCCAAAAGCCCAACACACCCCAAAGCCTCCACAACGCATAAAGCCTCTACCTCCTTCACTTCCTCTTCCTTTTTTTACGTCTCCACGTTTTTACGCTTTTACATTTTTACAGAAAATGACAAATGAAAGCCCTTATCTGCTCTGCGAACAATGCGGTCTGTAAACAATGCACTCCCCCCAGCTTCTTACCCACAGCGCCTGACTGATCAGGCTCCCTAAAGGAGGCTGCTTCATCAGACCCGACAGATAAGCCCACCCCGAAAATATTCTACACACGCTTACAAAAAAGAGCTAAATTGTAAAATCTATTGCCCAATATAAACCTCAAAGAGCAGTGTTGCATGATCGGATAAAATACGTGTTTCATTGATGCACCCATCATTTAGAAGAAACCCCCATCATTTAGAAGAAACAATTGGCAAAGAATTGTTCACCAACATCCTGATCCCCAATAAACAGCATAATCCCACCACGCCAGAAAGAAGGAATAACTTACCCGAAGAAGTATGACTTAAAACAAATGCTCCCATAAATGGTGCCACCAACATGGCTAAATTTTGTATAGACTGCACCCATCCAGAAGCGACCCCAATTTGTTCATTGAAATGGGTAACCAGATAAATGTTAGAAGATATGGAAAAGCGCGCACTGACCATTCCAATGAGGAAAAAACAGAGTAACAAAGTCTCAATATGAAGTAAATCAAAGTAAAAAAAGCACACTGAGATCACGACAAAACAAACCATTGTTGACATGGCTGGCATTAACAACTCCGATATTTTGCCTGTAAGGGGTTTATGCTTTGATTTTTTCACACTCCAAAACCCATAGAGAAAATTACCAATCGCTGAAGCAGATACCAGCATTCCAAGAACTTGTTTATTCATTTTCATTGCACTAAGAATAACGGGCAACTGATTATTCACCATAAAGACCATGGCAAAATAAATAAACATCACCCCCACATAGGCATACCAAGTTGTCCCATAAAGTCTCTGTTGTGTTGTCATGGTATCCACTTTTTTTATTTTTAGCGATGAGATAGGTTGTGCCCCAAGACAACAAAAGACGATAAAGCCTAAGAATGTCAAAAAACCAGAAAAGAATAAAGTATATGTCTCTGATAAAAGGATAGACAGAGCACTTCCCAAAGCAGGCCCGATCATCTTTGCTGCGCTATTGATCATGTTAAGCACAGAATAGTAACGGCTCCGCTCATCTTCAGGAACAGAATTTGCACTGAGAACGGAAATAGCTGGAAGAGCAATACTATTGAATGTTGCTCGAATGACTGCCAAGATAATAAATCCTTGCAGACTCGTCGCCATCAATAAAAGGACAGTACAAAATGCCCGTAACAGCAGTGACGCCCGCAACCAATGGATCATAGAAGGGTGACTGACCAACATTCCAATTGGCTTCGACAGAACGATACCAGGGCATAATGTTGCCGCCCCAATCAAAGCGATATCATATTGATCTGCTTTCCAGTAGAACACGGATAGGGTTAAAATCACGATATAATCAATCCAGCCTCCAAATGACACGATGCCATCACCCAGTAAAAGCATTCGCAAGCGATTTTTTGTTGCTGCATCTACTTGCGCCAAAATACGACTCCTGCTTTTTCGTCCGCAGAGCTGATTGGATTGTTGCTTCTTTTTTGCACCTTAAAGGCATCAAGAGTCTTCTGACAACTCGGCCAGTGATCATCATCAATGATAACAAAACCAGCAGCAACGATGACAGTGCAAAGCAGCAATGCTGTTATAATGATTTTGTTCATAGATTCCCCCCTTTTGTTTTTCAGTTTTTAAAGTTTAAGCACAATTAAAAAATTCTGCAACGCATAAAGCCTCCACCTCTTTCACTTTCTCTTCTTTTTTACGTCTCCACGTTTTTATGCTTTACCATTTTTACAGAAAACGAAAAACGAAAAACCCGCTCTGCTCTGTAAACAAAGTTCAGTACTTCATCAAAATGCATAGATAAACCCACCCGGAAATATTCTACACACGCTTACAAAAAGCACCTTATTTAAAAGCATCTTATTGATATGCTTGAAGGTCCCTCAACGGCCTATCTTGCCTCTCATAAACCATTCTCACCCCACCCCAAACACCCCTATTTACGGCATAAGCAAATAAAAATATTTTCATTTTTCTTGCTAATCTTCTAAAATTCCTTTACCACTTAAAGAATATTTTGGTCGGTTACGCAACGATCAAGAGGGATTAAAGGTCCTAAACCCTAGCGTACTATTGAACCCACTATTGTGGGTGTCCCGGGATTCCGGGAGTTTTTGCTATGTCCAGGTGCTGAGAAGCACTAAAAGCAAAAAAACTGACTAGGGTTCAGTACCTTTAACTCCCGGAATACCAATGCGAGGGCGCTCGCACTTGGCGGGAGTGCAAAGTGCCAACCAAAAATCCACATTTTCAAACCAAAAATTCAAACTTTGTTGATACTTCAATAGGCGCAAGAATTCGTCATAGAAGAATTTCAATGGGGCTTTCTCAAAAGGCATTAGGAAACACTCTCGGTGTGAGTTTCCAACAAGTCCAGAAATATGAAAAAGGTTTAAATCGTGTCAGCGCAGGGTGTTTGCTTGAAATTGCTCAAAAATTGCAAGTGCCGATAAGCTTTTTTTATGCAGATCTTTTAACCACAGATATTGCCACAAAAGAAAACCTCTCACACTGTAATCAAGACACCTATAGCGAAAAAGAACATGCTCTTTTAAAAAACTTTAGAGAACTCCAACCCAAAAAACAAAAAGCAATCTTGTGTTTGCTCTCTGATTAAGCAAAAGCCCGTACATCAACATTATTTGCTCATAGAGCCCTTTTGGTAAAATTAATGTCCCCTCACCATACTTTGAAAGATGCGACAAACAAGTCCATCCCTATTCAACATACACGCGCACAAAAAACACTTAAATTTGTAAATCTATAGACCCAATATCAGCCTCAAAAAGTGATGTTTCACAGAATAAGAGGGGCATTCTTGCGATATAAAAAATTTTTCATTTTCCAAATATTTTCTTTTCTTGCCAATCTCCTGAAATTATTTTATCACTTAAAGGATATTTTGATCGGTTACGCAACGATCAAGAGGGATTAAAGGTCCTAAATCCGAGCGTAAAAATGAACCCGCTTTGTGGGTATCCCGGAATTCCGGGAGTTTTTGCTATGTCCAGGTGTGTTTCCACACTAAAAGCAAAAAAACTGACTCGGATTCAGTACCTTTAACTCCCGGAATACCAATGCGAGGGCGCTCGCAACTGGAGGGAGTGCAAAGTGCAAACTAAAAATCCACATTTTCAAACCAAAAATTCAAACTTTGTTGATACTTCAATAGGCGCCAGAATTCGTCATAGAAGAATTTCAATGGGGCTTTCTCAAAAGGCATTAGGAAACACTCTCGGTGTGAGTTTCCAACAAATCCAGAAATATGAAAAAGGTTTAAATCGTGTCAGCGCAGGGTGTTTGCTTGAAATTGCTCAAAAATTGCAAGTGCCGATAAGCTTTTTTTATGCAGATCTTTTAACCACAGATATTGCCACAAAAGAAAACCTCTCACACTGTAATCAAGACACCTATAGCGAAAAAGAACATGCTCTTTTAAAAAACTTTAGGGAACTCCAACCCAAAAAACAAAAAGCAATTTTGTGTTTGCTCTCTGAGAGATAAGAAACACTGTTTTAAATTTTCTTGCTAATCCCCCGAAATTCCTTTATTGATTAGCCTATGTTTTTGATCGTCCACGCAGCGATCAATAAGGGATAGTAAACCCTTAGTCCGAGCGTACAATGAACCCGCTTTGCGGTTATCCCGGGATTCCGGGAGTTTTTGCTATGTCCAGGTGTGTCTGCACACTAAAAGCAAAAAACTGACTCGGACTCAGTACTTTACTACTCCCGGAATACCAATGCGAGGGCGCTCGCAACTGGAGGGGGTGCAAAGTGCCAACCAAAAATCCACATTTTCAAACCAAAAATTCAAACTTTGTTGATACTTCAATAGGCGCCAGAATTCGTCATAGAAGAATTTCAATGGGGCTTTCTCAAAAGGCATTAGGAAACACTCTCGGTGTGAGTTTCCAACAAATCCAGAAATATGAAAAAGGTTTAAATCGTGTCAGCGCAGGGTGTTTGCTTGAAATTGCTCAAAAACTACAAGTGCCGATAAGCTTTTTTTATGCAGATCTTTTAACCACAGATATTGCCACAAAAGAAAACCTCTCACACTGTAATCAAGACATCTATAGCGAAAAAGAACATGCTCTTTTAAAAAACTTTAGAGAACTCCAACCCAAAAAACAGAAAGCCATTTTATGGTTGCTCTCTGATTAAGCAAAAGCGCGCACATCAACATTATTCGTTAATCCTCCTAAAATATAAGATTCAGATCATGACACCACAAAGGGCGGTGTTTCATCAAACACGACAGAGACATACCACTCTAAAATACTCTTCATCCCAACGTGCCATCCTAAAGCAAAAATCACTGAAAGCACCGGTCAGTCGCACTTTAAAAAGAAAATTACCCCTATAGAACAAAACTCTCCTTCCTCAAACGAGGCTGTTTCATCAGACCTCACAAACAAGCCCTATCCCCTCACACCATCCTCCACGCATCTCTGCCCCCACCACCTTTTGTACACAACCATCCTCACCTGTCCATACGCATTCTCTCCCTCCTCCCTTCCCCACGTCAACGTACCCACACACTCTTCATTCCAGTTAACGCCCTTAAGATCACTCTTCACCCCATCTTACGCTCCATTCACAAGACTTATTCCCCCATAATCTTTCTTTCACCACATTCCATACCATGATAAAACCCCAACACGCCCCAAATCATACGCAACGCATAAAACCTCCACGTCCTTCACTTCCTCTTCCTTTTTTTACGTCACCACGCTTTTACGATTTTACAGAAAGCAGTAAACAAAACGCCCCCCAGCTCTGCTCTGCAAACCATGCGGTCTGTTAGCAATGCTCTTCATGCTAACGTGCTTTCACAATTGATGAAACAGCCCTGAAAAATGACCCAAAAAGAAAAAATTTCAAATCTGCAATATCGATTCAACCAACATCCCTGCATCAGAAATATCCCCCTTCAAACCTCCCCCAACATTCTCCCAAAACATCAAAATCAAACATTGACCCAAAAGAGTAAATCAAGCATTTCACCAAACCACTAAATCAAGCATGGCCAATGCAAAAAGTTGCTTCACTCACCCTCACCCATCCATCGTTTTTTGATTTTTTTACTTTGAATAGCCATCTATCCATTATGCAACCATTTCCAGCCCCCCAGCAAGGATGTAAAAAAAACTCCTAAAAAACTTTATAAAAAATGAAGAGATTGAGGTTATTTTATCTCTAGCAGAAGCTGTGAAATTGTTTTATACTAGAGAAGGTGTTCTGCGCTTCTCGACAGGAAATAACGTATTCCTGAGACCTTAGTGATCTCCAAGGGAGCTGTCCCTGATTAAGCCCGTGGGCTTTTTCATATGGCGCCCACCTATTTGTATAGGTTCCCGGGGTCAACTTTTTCCATCGGCTGTTGTGGATCACCCTTTTTTGCATCATTTTTTGCCCCCATAGAACTTGTTTGCATCCATAAACATTTCCTCCCAAATTGATCATGCCTTTTTGTATGTTTACATGAAGCCCCTTTTTCTATGAGCTCCCCTTTTTTATGAAACAAAGAGCAACAGACTCTCTTCATAAAATCAAAATGACAATAAGGCTTTAACGTACAAGATTTGCGAACAGCCTACAAAAAGAATAGCCCCTGTCAACTTCATCCCTTCGCGCGTAAGCAGCGCAAAAGCGGTTTATTGCGGGCTCTTTCAAAAGAAGAGCGCGCCCTTTTTTCACGAGCCCTGCTTGTTCCAAGCGCACGAGCTTTTGTCCATAAAGCGATTTACAAAATACCAACAATAGATAAAATACCCAAAGCTTATAAAGTAACAGCTTAATAATTTGGCGAGAAAATGACCCATAATCCCCCTTCTGAAACAGCTTCATCCCTTCGCGCACAGCAGCGCAAAAGCGATTTATTGCGGGCTCTTTCAAAAGAAGAGCGTGCCCTTTTTTCACAGCGCGCTTGTCACCACTTTCTTGAAACCCTTGAAAAAAAAGGAACCGATTTTTCACGCCTCATTTTGGCAGGCTATTGGCCCATTAAATCGGAAATTGACCCACGCCCTCTCTTGGAAGCGATAGCATCACGCGGTGGACGCCTAGCCTTACCAGCCGTGCTTGATCCCACCACCATGATTTTTCGAGCATTTTCACCGAGCACAACTCTCGAGCCCATGCGTTTTGGCACTTTGGGTCCAGGGGAAGACAATGCCGTTGTTATCCCCAATATGATTATTGTTCCGCTTTCTGCGTTTGATCGTCACTGTCACCGTCTTGGCTATGGAGGTGGCTATTATGACCGTGCGGTTGAAGCCCTTGAAAAACAAGGACATAAAATGACCTTATGGGGCATAGGATTTTCGTGTCAGGAGGTTTCCTCTATTCCCGCAGCCGAACATGATCTCCAGGTTCAGGGAATTTTTACAGAAAAAGGTTTCTTAAACTGTTAAAATGTGATTAAAACGCCTATGCGGTTTTTATTTTTGGGTGACATTGTCGCAAACACAAGAGCGCGCCTTTTTTTCACGAGCCCTGCTTGTTTCAAGCGCACGGGCTTTTGTCCATAAAGCGATTTACAAAATACCAACAATAGATAAAATACCCAAAGCTTATAAAGTAACAGCTTAATAATTTGGCGAGAAAATGACCCATAATCCCCCTTCTGAAACAGCTTCATCCCTTCGCGCACAGCAGCGCAAAAGCGGTTTATTGCGTCGTGAAGCTCTTTCAAAAGAAGAGCGTGCCCTTTTTTCACAGCGCGCTTGTCACCACTTTCTTGAAACCCTTGAAAAAAAAGGAACCGATTTTTCACGCCTCATTTTGGCAGGCTATTGGCCCATTAAATCGGAAATTGACCCACGCCCTCTCTTGGAAGCGATAGCATCACGCGGTGGACGCCTAGCCTTACCAGCCGTGCTTGATTCCACCACCATGATTTTTCGAGCATTTTCACCGAGCACAACTCTCAAGCCCATGCGTTTTGGCACTTTGGGTCCAGGGGAAGACAATGCCGTTGTTATCCCCAATATGATTATTGTTCCGCTTTCTGCGTTTGATCGTCACTGTCACCGTCTTGGCTATGGAGGTGGCTATTATGACCGTGCGGTTGAAGCCCTTGAAAAACAAGGACATAAAATGACCTTATGGGGCATAGGATTTTCGTGTCAGGAGGTTTCCTCTATTCCCGCAGCCGAGCATGATCTCCAGGTTCAGGGAATTTTTACAGAAAAAGGTTTCTTAAACTGTTAAAATGTGATTAAAACGCCTATGCGGTTTTTATTTTTGGGTGACATTGTTGGGAATACAGGCTGTAAAGTTGTTTTTGAGCATCTTCCTCAACTGATTGAGAAATGGCAGCTTGATTTTGTTGTCGTAAATGGCGAAAATGCCTCTAATGGTTTTGGTCTCAAGCAAGAGACGTATCAAGATCTTTTAATGGCAGGTGTTGATGTTGTCACCACCGGCAACCATGCTTTTTCCCACCAAGAAGCCTTACAGTATGCGCATGAGAGTGATCGTTTTTTACGTCCTGCCAATTTCTCGCAAGAGACTCCAGGAAGAGGTGCGAGTGTTTTTACAGCAAAAAATGGCGCCCGTGTTCTTGTTGCTAATCTGTTGGGCAGTGTTTTTATGCCATGCCAAGTAGAAGATCCCTTTGCAACAGCGGAAAATATTCTGCTCGCCTGTTCTTTGATGGAGCAAGCCGATGCGATTATTTTTGATTTTCACGCAGAGACAACGAGTGAGAAGCAATGTTTTGGCCATTTTCTTGATGGTCGTGTGAGTGTTATCGCTGGTACCCATACGCATATTCCCACCGCTGATGCACAGATTTTAGAAGGCGGCAGTGCTTATTTAACAGATGCCGGTATGTGTGGCGATTACAACTCATCCCTTGGCATGGATAAAGAAGAACCATTACACCGTTTTCTTTATAAGACAAAGCAAGATCGTTTTGAACCAGCGTGTGGTCCAGCTACCCTTTGTGGTTTAGCGGTTGAGATTTCAGACCGCACCGGTTTAGCAGAAAAGGTCTCAGCGGTACGGATTGGTCCTCATTTAAAACCTGAAGTTCCCGATTTTTGGTAGGCTTCTTTCAAAGCCCCCCCTTTGATGATCACTCTTTCCAGTCTCCCTTTGATGATCGCTCTTTCAAAGCCCCCTCCTTTGAGGTGTCTCGCGCCACTTTTTCCTTTTGGGAACTGTTTTTTGCAAGGCGATTTTTCAAGCCCCCAATATCCCAGCTCCTCATAAATTATAGATCTCTCAATCATTTTCACGCATTTTTATGAATAGACATTTATAAAAATGAGTAAACGAAAAGCAATGACGATAAAGGCAGATAACGTATAAAACACACCTCTTTTTCTATGGGGAAATATAAAGGGTCACACTTTGTACGACTCTGTCTCAATAAAAATGATACTGAATCTACATTTACACTCTGCCGCTATGCGCGTTCTCTAGGGTTGTCTACCAGTATCAATATCACAAGAGTGTGCCAAGGTGATGAAAACTATTTACGGAATATAGCAATAGCAGCCAATGATTGTGGAGCGAGCATTTTGTATTTGGCCGATTCTAATGGAAGTCTTTTATTCTAATGGAAGTCTTTTACCTGATACTGTAACGCAATTAGTGCAAAAAACAAAAAGTATAACACCTCTAGAGATTGGTTTTCATGCACACGATAATTTAGGTATAGCTATGGCAAATAGTATAGCAGCCGTAGAAGCAGGCGCAAGCTTTATTGATGGTTCATTAATGGGAATGGGCAAAGGAGCAGGAAATCTCACTTTAGAGTTATGGTTAGCGCTTTTAAATTTGCATAAAAAGAAAACATCTTATAATCTAGGTAAAATCTTGCAACAAACAGAAAATCTAAAGAACCATTCTTTTGTTTGACCAGTGCATCAAAGCGCTCACGGTTTTTTTTAGCCCTAAATCATTTCAGCGTTGAATATCAAGCTTTGCGAAAGAGTAAGACGTCTTTAGGATTAGAGAAGGGACTCATGACACTCCAAGCTTCAAAACAAAAAGTGCAAGGCGTTTAAATGCCATGCGCTTACATCATGTTATTCTTGCACCTACCATGCCAATGGGGCTCGAGAAGCTTTTCTCCTTTAAAAATCTATTTTTAGAAAAAAATGAGTGTTACACTCCTAGACACATTATCTCTTTTTTCGAGCAACGCTACGCTAGAAGGTATCCCCTTACAGCAAAGTTCAAAGGAGCACTTTTATGAGCCTTTTGCGCTTGTATGCTTTGCTATGAACAGGAATACGAGGACCAATATTGGCAGCACGGGCTCCCCAATGCGCGTACACTCCTTGACTTTGAATGCTCCAGACTATCCAGATCAAGTTTTGCAACAATGCCTTGGATATCTTCTAACCTTATTGGCAAGAAGGTAATCTGTCGGCAGCTTTAGAAACATAAGACTCTTTCGTGCAACCACCATTGAAAAAAGAGTCTTATGGAAAATTTCAAAAGATCAGACAAGCATAGCCATTGAACGGATGACACGTGAATGGATACCTAAAGGATTTAACACTTATGGGAAAGGATTCTAGAGATAAGCTTATTAAGGATAAGGACACGTTTTTAAGCGTTAAGGGGGAAAAAGTGACAACTTTGGTTCATCATCACACAAAAAGCCATTGTATCAATCATAAATATAAGATTATCTGTCTAGGGTGTGGTTGCATTTGTGGGAGGGAAAATTCTGTCATGACAAATGCAGTCATTGATGAATGGAGGAGCGAGATGATAAAAAAGAAAGTTCTTGTGCTACCAGGAGATGGTGTGGGACCGGAAGTCTGTGATGCAGCGCTGATGGTCTTGGAGTCATTTCAATTGCCAATAGAATTCACTTATGGTGATATTGGTTGGGAATGTTGGAAAAAGGAAGGAGATCCTGTTCCTCACGCAACTTGGCAAAAAATTGCCGAAAGTGATGCTGTTTTGCTTGGAGCGGTGACTAGCAAAGGAAAAGAAGCTGCTTTAAAAGAATGCGCGCCGCATTTAAAGGAGAAAGAACTTTCCTATGTGTCACCTGTCATTCAACTTCGTCAAAAGTTAGGTTTGTTTGCGAATATACGGCCTATCAGATATATATTTGGTCCGAGAAAGCCTTTTCAGTTTTGTGTTATCAGAGAGAATAGCGAAGGTCTTTATGCGGGATTAGATTTTCATGGAATAACTCCTGAAAAAGCTACATGGTTAAAACATCCAAATTTAGAAAAATATGGTCTTGAAGAAGCAGCATGGACAATCCGTTTACAAACACGCTTTGGTTTAGAGCGGTTATTTGAATATGCTTTTTCTTATGCGCGTGCACAGAATTTCAGGCGGGTTACTTTTGCCGATAAACCAAATGTTATGCGGGAAAGTGGACAATTTGCTCAGGAAATTTTTGAGAAAACTGCGCAAAAATATCCGGAAATCGAAGCAGATATTCATAATGTTGATGCAGTTGCTTTATGGATTGCAACGAAGCCAGAGCAGTTTGGTGTGATTGTTGCTGAAAATATGTTTGGCGATATTCTCTCTGATCTTGCTGCTGGAGTTATGGGGGGATTAGGACTTGCTCCTAGTGCGAATGTGGGAAGCAAAATCGCTTATTTTGAACCTGTTCATGGCAGTGCACCGCGCATTGCCGGACAAAATAAAGCAAATCCTTCTGCTATGTTTTATACCACGGCTTTACTCTTAGAACATTTAGGTTTTCAGGATGCAGCACAACAATTGTCTGAGAGTGTTGATCAGGTTATTCGTGCTGGAAAAACTGTTACCTATGATTTGGGAGGTATAGCTTCTACACGTCAAATGGCGGAAGCTGTTTGCAATTCTCTTGTGCATCCTCTCTCTATGTATCGTGCAGCCATTATCACCGTTGGTGATGAACTCCTTTCAGGACAATATTTGAATACGAATTTACAGGATTTGAGTCAGAGCTTGAACAAGAGAAATGTCCAAGTTACGCGTCATTTTGTTTGTGCTGATCAATTACAGCAAATTAGTGAGAGTGTGATTGCTTGTCTTGGTCAAGAGGATCTTATCATTATTAGTGGAGGATTGGGGCCAACATCAGATGATAAAACGCGCGATGCAGTTGCAAAAGCTGTACAGCAGCCTTTGGTTCATCACGAAGATGTTTGGCAAACCATAAAGGGTCAATTACAACGATTAGGTATCGCACCCGATAAGAACAATGCGCGTCAAGCGTTGTTTCCAGAAACAGCAAAGGTGCTGGATAATCCCACAGGTACAGCCCCTGGTTTTTATCTTTCCTGTTGTGGAAGTTCCCTTGTTGTTTTACCTGGTCCACCCACGCAAGCTCTTTCGCTTTTAGAATATTATTTAGAACATGGTGAGAAGAAATATTCTTCACTATCGCGCGCGGAATATGCCTGGACTTTGATTGGAATTGATGAAAGTACCATAGCACATTGGGTTGATCGTCATTTTGCAAATGAACCCTTTGAACGCCATTTTTTATGGAAAAGCCCTTATGTTCTGGTGCAACTGATTGGTCAGTCCTCCACTCCCCTAGCACCACATCTCATCGAAGAATTTGAAAATCATTTTCACCCCTATTTGGTTGGCAGAGAAGTGACCACAGCGTATAAACAATTAGCCATGCGCGCAGAGGTGCATTGGTCCATCCATGATCCACAGCTTTTAAAATATTTCCACGCCCCAGAAAAAAATGCAAAAAGCCTTCCGCAGCTTGCGGTTGAAGTGCGCTTATCACCTTCCATCGAGACCTTAGAACAGCAGCAAGAAAGCCTTGGACATGCGACAATAACCGTACAGATAAAAGACTATGATGAGGATCAACTTACCTTTCCCTATACGCGACCGCTTTTAGGTGTTGTCTTACAAGAATATGCGGCTTGGTTGGTTTTAAAAAGAGTTTTGCAAACGGAAAAAAGCAAATAACCTCTGACAACACGGTAAAAACATTGAAAAAACGCTTGGAGAGAGCGCGCCTTCGAATACAGAAACCACGACGAGAGCGCCCTTTGGACGAGAGCGCCCTTTGTTTGATGGAATGCGTTTTCCTCTCACCCAAAGCGCTTTATCTCAAACCGCCTTTAAGAATAAAGGATAAGAACTTTATGATTTTTTAAATGAAAAGGAAGAGATTTTCTTGGGATATTTCTGCGAGGAAAAGGTCAACACCCGCACCACAGCACCCGCCACCACAGACAACACCTGCCACCACAGCACCCGCACCACAGCACCCGCCACCACAGCACCCGCCCGCCACAGCACCCGCCACCACAGCACCCGCCCGCCACAGCACCCGCCACCACAGCACCTGCACCACAGCACCCGCACTACAGCACCCGCACCACAGCACCTGC
Source organism: Bartonella tribocorum CIP 105476 (assembly GCF_000196435.1). NCBI lineage: Bacteria > Pseudomonadati > Pseudomonadota > Alphaproteobacteria > Hyphomicrobiales > Bartonellaceae > Bartonella > Bartonella tribocorum. The sequence goes on from NC_010161.1 coordinate 2,150,959, forward strand.
ACCACAGCACCCGCACTACAGCACCCGCACCACAGCACCCGCCACCACAGCACCCGCCACCACAGCACCTGCACCACAGCACCCGCCACCACAGACAACACCTGCCACCACAGCACCCGCCACCACAGCACCCGCCACCACAGCACCTGCCACCACAGCACCCGCACTACAGCACCCGCACCACAGCACCCGCACTACAGCACCCGCACCACAGCACCCGCACTACAGCACCCGCACCACAGCACCTGCACCACAGCACCCGCCACCACAGCACCTGCACCACAGCACCCGCCACCACAGCACCCGCACCACAGCACCCGCCACCACAGACAACACCTGCCACCACAGCACCTGCACCACAGCACCCGCACCACAGCACCCGCCACCACAGCACCTGCACCACAGCACCCGCCACCACAGCACCCGCACTACAGCACCCGCACCACAGCACCTGCACCACAGCACCCGCACTACAGCACCCGCACCACAGCACCCGCCACCACAGCACCTGCACCACAGCACCCGCCACCACAGCACCCGCACCACAGCACCTGCACCACAGCACCCGCCACCACAGCACCTGCCACCACAGCACCCGCCACCACAGCACTCCCTTCCTTTAGAAAAAACCTATCGAATAATTTATTATGGAGAAAAAAGACTCTTTAAATTTTTTTACACTCATGAGAAATCAACCAGACGGCTGTTTTCTAGCTTTCACGTGTCATTTTTCTGCCCCATTGCGGAACACCTTCTTTATGCGTATTCCGGGAGTCAAAAACACTGAGTTCAGTCAGCTTTTTGCTTTTAGTGCTAGAGCGCACCTGGACATGGCAAAATCTCCCGGAATTTCGCGATATTTATAAAGCAGACCAATGTCTCTGCTTGGCTTTTCAAGGCTTTAAGATCCCCCATGAAACCGCACTGGACAACCAGAACCACGCGCTTATTCATAAGACAATTTCAAGAGAGCAGCAATAAAATTTAAAGCCGTGTTTTATCTCATGAGCAATCAAACACAAGATTGCTTTTTGTTGTTTAGGCTTAAGCTCTCTAAAACTTTTCAAAAGGGTATGCTCTTCTTGGTTTGAGGTCATTTCTTCATAAGGAAGCAAGACATGTTCTTTTGTTGAAATATCAGCATAAAAAAAGAAAATCGAGATATCCAATATATCAGCAATTTCTTGTAAACGCCCTGCCCCCACACGATTCAATCCTTTTTCATACTTTTGAATTTGTTGGAAGGTCACGCCTAAGCGGTCCCCTAATTGTTTTTGAGACATTTTCAACATTTCTCTTCTGAAGCGAATTTTTCGACCTATTGAAATGTCATTAAAATGTGGATTTTTAGTTGGAAAATGTGGATTTTTAGCTTGCACTGAAGCCCCCCTCCGGTTGCGAGCGCCCTCGCATAAGTATTCCGGGAGCCTGAAAGCACTGACCTCGAATCAGCTTTTTGCTTTTAGTGTGCAGACACACCTGGACATAGCAAAAACTCCCGGAATTCCGGGATACCCACAAAAGTAGGTTAATTTTATGTATCGAGGTTTCGGGCTTTCAGTTCCCTATTGATCGCTGCGTAGACGATCAAACTCACTTTTAAGTCATAAAGTAATTTCGAAAGATTTACAATAAAATTTAAAGCCGTGTTTTATCTCATGAGCAATCAACCATAAGACTGCTATCTTTTTTAGTTTGCATTTCGTGCCCCCTATCAGTCGCGAACGCCTCTTATGCGTATTCCGGGAGTCAAAAACACTGAGTTCAGTCAGCTTTTTGCTTTTAGTGCTAGAGCGCACCTGGACATGGCAAAATCTCCCGGAATTTCGCGATATTTATAAAGCAGACCAATGTCTCTGCTTGGCTTTTCAAGGCTTTAAGATTCCCCCATGAAACCGCACTGAACAACCAGAACCATTCGCTTATTCATAAGGCAATTTCAGGAGAGCAGCAATAAAATTTAAAGCCGTGTTTTATCTCATGAGCAATCAAACACAAGATTGCTTTTTGTTGTTTAGGTTTAAGCTCTCTAAAACTTTTCAAAAGGGTATGCTCTTCTTGGCTTAAGGTCATTTCTTCATAAGGAAGCAAGACATGTTCTTTTGTTGAAATATCGGCATAAAAAAAGAAAATAGAGATATCCAATATATCAGCAATTTCTTGTAAGCGCCCTGCCCCCACACGATTCAATCCTTTTTCATATTTTTGAATTTGTTGGAAGGTCACGCTTAAGCGGTCCCCTAATTGTTTTTGAGAAATTTTCAACATTTCTCGTCTCAAACGAATTCTCTTGCCTATCAAAATATCGTTAGAATGTGGATTTTTAGCTTTCACGGGTCACTCCCCCTACCGGTTGCGAGCGCCCTCGCGTTGGTATTCCGGGAGTTGAAAGAGCTGAAACTTGACTCAGCCTTTTGCTTTTAGTGCTGGAACAGCACCTGGACATAACAAAAGCTCCCGGAAATCCGGGATATCCATAAAGCTGGATAAATACGTGTCTCAAGTTTCGGGTCTTTCATTCCCTGTTGATCGCTGCGTATACGACCAAAACATTTGCTTACCAATAAAGTAATTTCAGGAAATTGGCAAGAAGGATTAAAATAGTGTTTTTTATCTCTCAGCAATCAAACACAAGATTGCTTTTTGTTGTTTAGGTTTAAGCTCTCTAAAACTTTTCAAAAGGGTATGCTCTTCTTGGTTTGAGGTCATTTCTTCATAAGGAAGCAAGACATGTTCTTTTGTTGAAATATCAGCATAAAAAAAGAAAATCGAGATATCCAGTATATCAGCAATTTCTTGTAAACGCCCTGCCCCCACACGATTCAATCCTTTTTCATACTTTTGAATTTGTTGGAAGGTCACGCCTAAGCGGTCCCCTAATTGTTTTTGAGAAATTTTCAACATTTCTCGTCTCAAACGAATTCTCTTGCCTATCAAAATATCGTTAGAATGTGGATTTTTAGTTGGAAAATATGGATTTTTGGTTTGCATTTCATGCCCCCGCCAAGTGCGAGCGCCCTCGCGTTGGTATTCCGGGAGTCTGAAAGTACTGAGTTCAGTCAGCTTTTTTTGCTTTTAGTGCTGAGCACCTGGACATAGCAAAAACTCCCGGAATTCCGGGATACCTACAAAAGTAGGTCAATTTTATGTACTGAACTTTAGGGCTTTCAGACCCTACTGATCGCTGCGTAGACGACCAAAGTTACCCTTTAAGGTATAAAGTAATTTCGAAGGATTTACAATAAAATTTAAAGCCGTGTTTTATCTCATGAGCAATCAAACACAAGATTGCTTTTTGTTGTTTAGGTTTAAGCTCTCTAAAACTTTTCAAAAGGGTATGCTCTTCTTGGCTTGAGGTCATTTCTTCATAAGGAAGCAAGACATGTTCTTTTGTTGAAATATCGGCATAAAAAAAGAAAATCGAAATATCCAATATATCAGCAATTTCTTGTAAGCGCCCTGCCCCCACACGATTCAATCCTTTTTCATATTTTTGGATTTGTTGGAAGGTCACGCCTAAGCGGTCCCCTAATTCTTTTTGAGATATTTTCAACATTTTTCTTCTAAAGCGAATTTTTCGCCCTATTGAAATGTCGTTAGAATGTGGATTTTTAGTTGGAAAATATGGATTTTTGGTTTGCATTTCGTGCCCCCGCCAAGTGCGAGCGCCCTCGCGTTGGTATTCCGGGAGTCAAAAACACTGAATCCGAGTCAGCTTTTTTGCTTTTAGTGTGCAAGCACACCTGGACATAGCAAAAACTCCCGGAATTCCGGGATACCCACAAGAGTAGGTTCATTTTTACGCTCGGATTTTGGGGTTTTTGAATCCCTCTTGGTCGTTGCGTCTACGACCAAAATTACCCTTTAAGGTATAAAGTAATTTCGAAAGATTTACAATAAAATTTAAAGCCGTGTTTTATCTCATGAGAAATCACGCTCCTCAAAGAGGGAATTTTAAAAATCATGCCTCCCCCAAAATAATTTCCCCCAAGTAATCTCCCTCAGCCTCTTCAATACTCTCTCAGCCTCTTCAATGTCAGCATAGCTTTGACAAGATTTACGCGGTTAACCGTTGAATTTTTGCCCCACATCGCGCTAGTTTTTCGTCTCAACGCTCAAATCCACGATCAAGATGATCAACACGATTAACGATTGTTTCTCCCTTTGCTGCCAAGGTAACAAGACTAAAAGGGCCGCAATCACCAGAGAAACAGAAGCGCGCAAATCATCTCGCCATCACGGGGGCGCCTTGCAACTTCTCTTTTCCATAGACCGTCGCCGTTTGTCCATCGCGTTTTATCTCTGCCCCTAAACGATTGAGTTCTTGAACATGCATAAAACGATTTTCAAAAATCGTCTCTGTAATATGCGCGGGGTTCCTATAAGCTCCGTGTCATGGAGCGCCATAAACGATACCCATGATCTTACCTCTCCCCCCTTCAAGAGCGCGCAAATTAAAGTTCTAAAGGAAAATCATTCCGAACAGAAAAAATCTTACCCCCTATCAGTCGCGAGCGCCTCTTATGCGTATTCCGGGAGTCAAAAACACTGAGTTCAGTCAGCTTTTTGCTTTTAGTGCTAGAGCGCACCTGGACATGGCAAAATCTCCCGGAATTTCGCGATATTTATAAAGCAGACCAATGTCTCTGCTTGGCTTTTCAAGGCTTTAAGATCCCCCATGAAACCGCACTGGACAACCAGAACCACGCGCTTATTCATAAGACAATTTCAGGAGAGCAGCAATAAAATTTAAAGCCGTGTTTTATCTCATAAGCAATCAAACACAAGATTGCTTTTTGTTGTTTAGGTTTAAGCTCTCTAAAACTTTTCAAAAGGGTATGCTCTTCTTGGTTTGAGGTCATTTCTTCATAAGGAAGCAAGACATGTTCTTTTGTTGAAATATCGGCATAAAAGAAAATAGAGATATCCAATATATCAGCAATTTCTTGTAAGCGCCCTGCCCCCACACGATTCAATCCTTTTTCATATTTTTGAATTTGTTGGAAGGTCACGCCTAAGCGGTCCCCTAATTGTTTTTGAGAAATTTTCAACATTTTTCTTCTAAAGCGAATTTTTCGACCTCACGAAATGTCGTTAGAATGTGGATTTTTACTTGGAAAATATGGATTTTTGGTTTGCATTTCATGCCCCCGCCAAGTGCGAGCGCCCTCGCGTTGGTATTCCGGGAGTCTGAAAGTACTGAGTTTGGATCAGCTTTTTTTGCTTTTAGTGTGCAAGCACACCTGGACATAGCAAAAACTCCCGGAATTCCGGGATACCCACAAAAGTAGGTTAAATTCACGTACCAAACCTTAGGGCTTTCAGACCCTACTGATCGCTGCGTAGACGACCAAAGTTACTCTTTAAGGTATAAAGTAATTTCGAAAGATTTACAATAAAATTTAAAGCCGTGTTTTATCTCATGAGCAATCACGCTCCTCAAAGAGGGAATTTTAAAAATCATGCCTCCCCCAAAATAATTTCCCCCAAGAAATCTCTCTTAGCCTCTTCAATACTCTCTCAGCCTCTTCAATGTCAGCATAGCTTTGACAAGATTTACGCGGTTAACCGTTGAATTTTTGCCCCACATCGCGCTAGTTTTTCTTCTAACCGCTCAAATCCACGATCAAGATGATAAACACGATTAACGATTGTTTCTCCCTTTGCTGCCAATGCCGCAATCACCAGAGAAACAGAAGCGCGCAAATCCGTCGCCATCACGGGGGCGCCTTGCAACTTCTCTTTTCCATAAACCGTCGCCGTTTGTCCATCGAGTTTTATCTCTGCCCCTAAACGATTGAGTTCTTGAACATGCATAAAACGATTTTCAAAAATCGTCTCTGTAATATGCGCAACTCCTTCAGCCCGTGTCATAAGCGCCATAAACTGCGCTTGGAGATCCGTTGGAAAAGCAGGATAAGGACCTGTTTTAATATCAACCGGCATAATTGTTGTGTTCCTTGGATTTCGTTTAACGTGAATACCATGAGGTTCTATTTGAATCTCGAGTCCTGTTTTTTGCAGAACTTTGAGTACTGTTGTGAGATGATTAGGATTGGCATTTTTAAGAAAGACATCACCCCCCGCCATCGCCACCGCCATAGCATATGTCCCCGCTTCAATTCGATCGGCAATGACGCGTATTCTTGTTCCTTGAAGTTTTTTTACCCCTTCAATGGTCAGCGTTGTTGTTCCTTCACCAGTTATTTGAGCCCCCATGGCATTCAAGGTTCGAATAAGATTTGTGACTTCTGGTTCACAAGCCGCATTCTCAAGAACGGTTGTTCCCTTTGCCATTGTCGCTGCCATCAGCAGCACATGGGTTCCCCCGACCGTGACTTTGGGAAAATGGTAGTGAGCCCCTTTTAATCCCTTTGGGGCTTTTGCATGAACATATCCATTTTCAATCGCAATATGAGCACCGAAAGCTTTTAGTCCTTCGAGGATAAAATCGACAGGTCTTGTCCCGATAGCACATCCTCCAGGAAGCGAAACATAAGCCTCGAAGCATCGAGCAAGCAGCGGTCCGATAACCCAAAAGCTTGCCCGCATTTTTTTCACTAATTCATAGGGAGCCCGTGTTGTCGCTATTTTTTGCGCAGTAAAATGAATGGTTCTTGAATTGACACCATCATCATCAAACTCTTGTCCATCAACGGCATAGCCAACACCATGATTATTAAGAATGCGAATAAGCAATTCAACATCAGCAAGATGAGGAATATTTTCTAAAGTGAGGGTTTCTTCTGTCAACAGCGCCGCAATCATCAAAGGCAATGCAGCATTTTTTGCTCCTGAGATAGGAATTGTTCCCTTAAGTTTTTCCCCACCAACAATTTGAATAGAATCCATCGTGTTTTCCCTCTTTTCCTTTGCGCCTGCCCTTCCAAAGATTTTCCTCCTTTGAAAAAGTTATGCTTTTTATTGATCGTTTTTTTAAAAAACGCATTCTAATGATGAGAACAAATGATTGAGACGTTTGGTTGCAAAGAAATTCTCAAAAAACATTTTTTTGCATTTTAGAGCTCTGATTGCGCTCTTTTTCGACTTTGTTCTTTTCGACGTTTTAGATTTTGCCGCAATTGCTGCGCCAACCTTTCTTGACGTCGTTTTGCTTTTTCGTCTTGCTGTTTCATTTCATTGTGCTTTTGTTTTTGATGCATTTGTGTCATTGCGCAACCTTTTAAGCAGTGTCAAGCTTCTATCCAAGCAACTCATGACCTTTATTAATATTAAGAGTATAAGAAATATTTATGTCATGACATAAGATACGTTTTCTTGCAAGAATATACAAATGTTCTCTTGCCTATTCTCTGACAATATGGCACAAGACAGCGCAACGATTGAAAACGGCTGCGGTAGCTCAGTGGTAGAGCACTCCCTTGGTAAGGGAGAGGTCGAGAGTTCAATCCTCTCTCGCAGCACCATTTTATTCGTCTTTTGCCTCTTTTTTCTTCCCTATAAGTCTTGCCTATAAGCCTCGATTTTCTCCCTCATAAGCCTCCATCAGCTTCATCCGCCCTCTATCCTTTAAACCATGCATGCGCTTCAATGACCTCAAAATCAATGATCTCAATGACGCGCTTAATCTCCAAAACGCTACAGCTTTTGAAATTTCTGCGTCACGACGTGATACAAAGGATTGTTCCCCCTCCCATTGCCTTCCCTCTCTTGCCTTCATGCCTCTTTTCCCTTCATATAAGATGCCCTTTCCCCCCTTATCCCCCTTTTGTGTCAAGCCTCACTGTTGCGACACCCCTTAAACCCTTATCTCTCCTTGGCTTTTGTACAAACACCTTGTATAGATATTTTTATTTCTTGAGAATGTTTCCCCCCACAAGCTCACCCCCGCTTGTAATATGCAGACAAATGATTTTGCTTGATTCAATACAAGAGCGTTTGAATAAGAAAACTTGAAATAAGAACATCTTCACACTATTTCGGGCTCTCATTGAATTTCAATTTCGATAATGAATTATGATAAACCCATTGCTTGAACATATCCTATTAATCCTCTTAAGCCCGCCGCACGCAAATCATCTTATCTTTCCAGCCTCTCTGTCCACCCCAAGCGACATGTAGCACAAGCATTCTCTGAAAAAAAATGAGAATAAGCTTCACCGATCCTATTCATCACTGATAACAGATATAACAGAGCCATTTCGCCCCCCTCCTCTCAACTTAATTTCCCCCTTGTGCTCCCTATCCCTTACCAGGAGAATAACAAGCAACGATGCCCCCCACAACAAACTTTCAGTAAGCCACCCAACACCCCATGAACCCAACACCCCATGCGCCAGAAAATGACAGCCCAGCTTTTCAAAGAAGATCCCTCATTGCCAATTTGATGTTCAACCTTCTCCACAAGCCCTCATCCGCCCCTTTTTCAACACGCATCCTTTTTATATGAATACTGTGATTAATACGGATAGCGTTATTCCTCTTGAAGAAGAACCCGAAGAGCAAAAAATTCCCTCCCTCTCTGTTCCATTGAAATCAATCAAACCCATGTCACTTACAGTTCACAAGCAAAAAGATCCCTATGACATGGAACGGTACAAGAAAAGCATGCCTTTTATGAGGAGCTCCCCACAACAAACTTTCAGTAAGCCACCCACCCCCCCATGAACCCAACACCCCATGAACCCAACACCCCATGAACCCAACACCCCATGCGCCAGAAAATGACAGCCCAGCTTTTCAAAGAAGAGCCCTCATTGCCAATTTGATGTTCAACCTTCTCCACAAGCCCTCATCCGCCCCTTTTTCAACACGCATTCTTTTTATATGAATACTGTGATTAATACGGATAGCGTTATTCCTCTTGAAGAAGAACCCGAAGAGCAAAAAATTCTCTCCCTCTCTGTTCCATTGAAATCAATCAAACTCATATCACTTACAGTTCACAAGCAAAAAGATCCCTATGACATGGAACGGTACAAGAAAAGCATGCCTCTTCATAAGCCCCCACAGTGAACACACGCATGAATGATCTCAAGAGCCAAAGCCCATATCGCAATCCCCCCTATCGCAATATTGGGGACGATCCCAAAATGGTGTCGACTTATTTTTTCACAAAGTAAAGATAGGGTGCGCAATGCTTATAATCTCTGGGGTTTATAATTGAGAGAGCATATAATTGACAGAGCTTTATCGTTATACCCCTCACGATATTATTCGCAGGCGCCAGTATGAAATTCATGAACACCGGCATGAAATGGGTGTGAAATGAACTTAGAGCGCAATGTCTCTTTAAAACAAGCGTATGAATACGCAACAACAAGCATATTTCATTTGGAGTCTTTTGGATATTCCCTATCCCCGCCCGTAGCGAGGACAAGCACCCTAGGACAAGCATTTTGGTTACAGAGCCTCTCTTATATTTTATGCATATTTTCTGCTGTCATATTTCTTCCAATGAACAAAAACCCCGCGTATGCGGGGTTTCAGCCTGTACCACACCCTTATTTAGATACAATACAATCACTATCGCAGTTTTCATTAAACACGTTTTACAGATATTTTCAACATCAAAATAACACATATTGATCCATTCAACAGAAATCACTTATAAAAGCGCGTTAGAAACAAAAGGCAATAGATCCCCCTGCTTAAAAGATACCCCATGTTTAAACAGTTTATTTTATTTGCTATAGCAATAAGCGCAGTTTTGTTCACACATCATACAGCAAGTGGATGTACAAAAGATGACTTTTTCGTTGGGAGTACTTCTCCGATCCATTGTATTTCCAAAGAATATATAAAACAAAAAATAGAAAAGAAGATATTGGAACAAGAACGCGAAAGAGAATGGTCAGAGCTTGAAAAATTTTCTGTTTCTGCTTGTCCAAGTGGAGAGTTTCCTGTTTACCATGGTTTTTCTATTATCGATTATTTCAGAGGAAGAACTAAAACAAAATCGTTTTCATAAAGATCAAATCAATATAATGAAATTATCTTTGCAATGGTTTATCGTAGGCTTCATAATAACAACGCTCATGTCCGTTCCCATTCGTTTACTTTGGCGTTTTGAATTTAAAATTCCTGCCTGTTTATTTACAATCATGACAACCTTGGCTATTATTTCTGTGCCTTTTATCTTTGATTTATCGTCTCTCTTTTAATCTATTTTTGTAAAAAACACTTCTAAAAGCATGAAGAATATCCGATATTTTCAAGCGTTTTGCACTGTATCTTCCCTCGTTTAGATACGGTATGTATCACTATCACCATTTTCATTAAACATGTTTTTTACACACACTTTCAACACAAAAAAAACATAGGATATCCGCTCAATAAAGGAGCGATTCTAAAAACGATTTAGAAATAACGGACAAAAATACCTCATGTTTAAAAGCTTTATTTTCTTAACTATCGTAATAAGCACTCTTTTATTTTCTTATCACGCAAAGAGCGAACAACGAAGAAATGATTACGTAAAAGAATATAATCAGTTGAAAAATAACTATCACATGTCAAAAGAGGCAGTATTTCCAAATTTTGGTCCTGATATAAGGCATCTTACATCGTATTCTCAATATGAGACAAATTATAATCAACTAGGAAAAGAAACTTTTTTTAAAAAAAGGATAATAGAGTGGATCATAGTAATACTTGTAATAATTACGGTAATGTCTATTCCAATCAGCTTATTATGGCGTTTCAAATTTAAAGTATCTGCATATTTGCTTGCAATTACAACCCTTTACATTTGCGCAGTGCTAATCCTCACTGAACTCTAAACGATTATATCATTTTTAAAAAAATACTTCTAAAGGGCATGAAGAACGCTCAGCAATGAATTCACAAACTGTAATCATTCTTAATCTTCACGAACAAGGTTCTGTAAAGAGATAAAGAGATTATACTGCCATAGAGGCATTGGATTTTTTATCTCTTGCACGATTTGATAATGATAGAGTTCTTTTTCACCCTATTCTTCAAAACTATTTGGGTCTAAATTTTTTGAAAGATCATCATCAGTCGCTTTTGACAAACTCAAACTATTTATCCTTTGCTTATCATCAAAGATGCGCACCTTTCATTATCAAGAGCATGTGGCAAGGCTTTTGCACATAATCCACCTTTTACACATAGATCACTGTTTCTTATTTTTAAATATTGTTTGTGCACCCTCCTCTTGTTTTTAAATAAGCACGCCTTGCAAACACCACCGCCCTCCGTATCGACAAGTGAATTTTTTTGCCTCCTATAAGTTAAGCTCAAACACTTTCCACGTATCACTGACCAATTTATCGACAGTTTAGATGCTTTTTGCCCATGAAATATATCCTTAAGATTTTTCTGATCTTTCTCTTAATTACAAAATAATACATTGATTTATAGTCATAATATATCGTTATTTCTCTTGAATAAGCCTTCCGAATAGAGTAAGAATTTTCACACCCTCTGTTCTATTGAAATCCATCAAAACCATTCGTTTATACGACACAAAGCAGAGTGACCGTATCGACAAAAAACATTCAAAAAAGAAGAAAAAACAACTTCTTCTAAACCATGTGTAATCCCTCTACACACCTGTCATTTTCTTAAACACTGTTCCTTTCCTTCTCCCCGGTCAAACCTCTTGCCCCCTTACCCCACAACAAGCCGCGACTATTCCTCATGCCTCGTTTTTTTTCTTCATGCTCCCTTTTCCTAACAAGTTTTCCTCTTCACCCCAAGTCCTCTACTTGCACCCTCCTTCAACATACGTTCGGGCTCTTTTCCCCACCTGTTCTTACCTTTTTTAGAATATTTTACCCCTCATCAACGCTGCACAAAATCCCCTTCTTTCTTTCCCCTACGTCCTTAGCTTCCCCCCTCATTTTCGTTCTCCAACACGCTTTCACTTGTCGCTCCAAGCCCCACTCATGATATCATCCTCTGTACCCCCTCATTTCCTATCCCCAAAAATTAACCACCCCCCCACCACCAACTTTTCTCCCTCACGCGGCGCACTCATCCCCTCCTCCTTTTTCCTGACGAGCGCCCCCCTATCGGCTAAAAACGCCCTAGAAAACGGCTCTCCCACCAATATTTTCCCTCACTGAACGAAAGCACAATAACCCCTATTCCCTCCCCAGTGGAAAAAACACTTAACCGACAACTTGGTCATCATGAGTGCCTTTCATTGCCTCCGAACACACAATACAAAAGCCGCCAAAACCATATCGCAATATGCCTAAGCACCTCTCTCACTCTCCCCAACATCTTGCCCCAAAGCGCTTCCTGATCCCCTCCTTAGCAGCCTCTAAAACCGCCCACCATCTTCCCAAAATACTTTCACACACACTAAGCCCCCTGCTTGCGTCCTCCTCCAACACCCACCTGCTTTTCCACCTACTTTTGCCTTGTGACAAAAGCTTGTCCCTCATCAACGCTGCACAAAATCCCCTTCTTTCTTTCCCCTACGTCCTTAGCTTCCCCCTTCAAACACCACTACCATCTTCCCAAGCAATACTTATCACGCGAAGCTTTCCCCCCCTCTAACCCCTCCTACTTTTCCGCATTGCTCTTTGCGTGTGACGAAAGCTTGTCCCTCATCAACGCTGTACAAGATCCCCCTCTTGCCCGCCTCATTCTTGTTTTTCCCTCCCGCAGACGCTTTGTCTTCATTCCAAGCCCCACTCATGGTACCGTCCTCTTCATCCCCCTCATTTCCTATCCCCAAAAATTAACCACCCCCCCACCACCAACTTTTCTCCCTCACGCGGCGCACTCATCCCCTCCTCCTTTTTCCTGACGAGCGCCCCCCTATCGGCTAAAAACGCCCTAGAAAACGGCTCTCCCACCAATATTTTCCCTCACTGAACGAAAGCACAATAACCCCTATTCCCTCCCCAGTGGAAAAAACACTTAACCGACAACTTGGTCATCATGAGTGCCTTTCATTGCCTCCGAACACACAATACAAAAGCCGCCAAAACCATGTCCCAATATGCCTAAGCACCTCTCTCACTCTCCCCAACATCTTGCCCCAAAGCGCTTCCTGATCCCCTCCTTAGCAGCCTCTAAAACCGCCCACCATCTTCCCAAAATACTTTCACACACACTAAGCCCCCTGCTTGCGTCCTCCTCCAACACCCACCTGCTTTTCCACCTACTTTTGCCTTGTGACAAAAGCTTGTCCCTCATCAACGCTGCACAAAATCCCCTTCTTTCTTTCCCCTACGTCCTTAGCTTCCCCCTTCAAACACCACTACCATCTTCCCAAGCAATACTTATCACGCGAAGCTTTCCCCCCCTCTAACCCCTCCTACTTTTCCGCATTGCTCTTTGCGTGTGACAAAAGCTTGTTCCTCATCAACGCTGTACAAGATCCCCCTCTTGCCCGCCTCATTCTTGTTTTTCCCTCCCGCAGACGCTTTGTCTTCATTCCAAGCCCCCTTTCTTCCCCCTCCTTCAAAGCACGCTCTGTTCTTATTCTAAAGCCTGTCTCGAAACACTGAATGTGCTGGACCATCTTCTCTAAAGCCTCATTAAAACGATCAATTTCATTTTCCAGCTTGTCGATATAGGCTTCATCACGATAAGCCCGTTTAATCAAAGGAGGCATATCCGGCCAATAGAGCATTAAATCCACCCATTCGCGTTGAGAAATCCATAACCCTCCTTGACATTGTGCTTTATGTTCTTCTGGAAAGTTCTTTTGCGCAAAATGAGGAATCAAAATTTCAGGTTTTTTTGTTTTAATTTCCAACAAGCCATTTTTTCCCACAAAAGCATCAGGAGAAAATCCTTTTCTGCGATCATCTGCTAAAACAAAGCCAATACATTCCGGCTCTGTCTGTGTTAGTTTTCCATAAAGCTGTCGTGCGCTTGGTTCTAATTCTGTCCCACGTCGCTGAGAAAGCGTTGTTCCTTCTTCAACGTTTTTTCCGGTAATTCTTTCTCCTGCCAATTTCATCATCACCGCATGATATCGTGACGTTTTTTGTCCCTGTTTTTTTCGTGCCATGACCATCTCAAACAAAGAAGCCGTAATCAAACCATTGCGCGCTTTCTGCCATTCCTCTGTTCCCTGAATACAATCGATAATGATTGGCATGTTTTCCTCCTTTCTCTGTTGCTGCTTTACAGCATATGCTCTTTGAAACATCACAGTTTATCTATCTCCCAAACGCACAGCTCCTCATTGTACCGCTGTAAACGCAAAAGACGCCTCCCCCTCACAAGCCTTACGCAAGCGCCTCACACACACACTCTCTTTTCACTCATCCCCTCCTCCTTTTTCCTGACAAGCGCCCCCCCTATCGGCTAAAAAATTCCCCACAAAAAGGCTCTCCCACCAACATTTACCTCCACCGAAAGCACAATAACCCCTATTCCCTCCCCAGTGAAAAAACACTTGACCCGTCAATTATCCGGCAACTTTCCCGCCATAGTGGGAGCTCTCACTGCCCTCGAACACACAATACAAAAGCCGCCAAAACCATGTCCCAATATGCCTAAGCACCTCTCTCACTTCTCCCCAACATCTTGCCCCAAAGTGCTTCCTGATCCCCTCCTTAGCTGCCTCTAAAACCGCCCACCATCTTCCCAAAATACTTTCACACACACTAAGCCCCCTGCTTGCTTCCCCCTCCAACACCCACCTGCTTTTCCACCTACTTTTGCCTTGTGACAAAAGCTTGTCCCTCATCAACGCTGTACAAGATCCCCTTCTTTCTCCCCCCTACGTCCTTAGCTCCCCCCTCATTTTCGTTCTCCAACACGCTTTCACTTGTCACTCCAAGCCCCACTCATGATATCATCCTCTGTACCCCCCTCATTTCCTATCCCCAAAAATTAACCACCCCCCCACCAACTTTTCTCCCTCACGCGGCGCACTCATCCCCTCCTCCTTTTTCCTGACAAGCGCCCCCCCCTATCGGCTAAAAAATTCCCCACAAAAAGGCTCTCCACCCCAACATTTACCTCCACCGAAAGCACAATAACCCCTATTCCCTCCCCAATGAAAAAACACTTGACCCGTCAATTATCCGGCAACTTTCCCGCCATAGTGGGAGCTCTCACTGCCCTCGAACATGGCAACACAAAAGCCGCCAAAACCATGTCCCAATATGCCTAAGCACCTCTCTCACTTCTCCCCAACATCTTGCCCCAAAGTGCTTCCTGATCCCCTCCTTAGCTGCCTCTAAAACCGCCCACCATCTTCCCAAAATACTTTCACACACACTAAGCCCCCTGCTTGCTTCCCCCTCCAACACCCACCTGCTTTTCCACCTACTTTTGCCTTGTGACAAAAGCTTGTTCCTCATCAACGCTGCACAAGATCCCCCTCTTGCCCGCCTCATTCTTGTTTTGCCCTCCCGCAGACGCTTTGTCTTCATTCCAAGCCCCACTCATGGTACCGTCCTCTTCATCCCCCTCATTTCCTTATCCCCCATCAACCACCACAGCCAACCTTTCCCCCAACGAGCTGTTGTGGCTCCCACCCTTTCTTCCCTTTTCCCATATCGGTAAAAAACGCCTCCCAAATGTCTCTTCCCCAAACGACTTTTCCCTAATGAGTGAGTGTACGACAGACACTATTTTCTCCCCAATGAACAAAAGCACACTAAGCACCATTCTCTCACCAGTGGAAAAAACACTTAACCGACAACTTGGTCATCATGAGTGCCTTTCATTGCCTCCGAACACACAATACAAAAGCCGCCAAAACTGCACCAATATGCCTAAGCACCTCTCTCACTCTCCCCAACATCTTGCCCCAAAGTGCTTCCTGATCCCCTCCTTAGCTGCCTCTAAAACCGCCCGCCATCTTCCCAAAATACTTTCACACACACACTAAGCCCCCTGCTTGCTTCCCCCTCCAACCCCCACCTACTTTTCCATCTACTTTTGCCTTGTGACGAAAGCTTGTCCCTCATCAACGCTGCACAAGATCCCCTTCTTTCTCCCCCCTACGTCCTTAGCTCCCCCCTCATTTTCGTTCTCCAACACGCTTTCACTTGTCGCTCCAAGCCCCACTCATGATATCATCCTCTGTACCCCCCTCATTTCCTATCCCCAAAAATTAACCACCCCCCCACCAACTTTTCTCCCTCACGCGGCGCACTCATCCCCTCCTCCTTTTTCCTGACAAGCGCCCCCCTATCGGCTAAAAAATTCCCCACAAAAAGGCTCTCCCCCCAACATTTTTCCCCAATAAACGAAAGCACAACAACCCCTATTCCCTCCCCAGTGAAAAAACACTTGTCCCGTCAATTATCCGGCAACTTGGTCCTCATGGGGAGAGCCCTTTTTTAAATCCTGCTACTGCACGATGAAAAAATCATAGCAGCAATATTCTTCTGCCAAGTTTTTTGCCATCATCTCAGCCATCTCTTGCGAGATGAAAAGAACAGCGTTGTGTTTTTGTGGTTCGAGTCTGATGAGATTTCGAGTTTTTCCAGCGTAATAAAGTGGAAAGCCTTGATAAGAAGTCTTGAGATAACTTGGCATGATTACCACCAATAATCGGACAAGACATCACAGGGACGTAAACGATGCTGTTTTTCATAAGAGCCATAGAGATTATCTTCATAATCACACGCCACTCTTTCGTCTAAACACGCATGATAGGCTTCACTATTCAAAATGAAGGGCTGCAATTGTGTATTTTCTTCATTTATTTCGTAATTTTCGGCATAAAAATCAGCGATTTGTTCTGTCACGTCTTCCGCATGATTGGTTGTAAGATCAAGGCGTAAAACTTTATAAACCGTTTCAGATTCTTCAATCAGTTCGAGTACTTCTTCGATTTCGTCGATTGGCCCTTCATAGGTATCAGGCTTTTCGTCTTCGCAAAGAATGATAATGATTTCATCCTCTTTAACGAATGGAATATTTTTCATGATTTTCCCCCTTTAGATAGTTGATAAAGCATAGCTTCATCTTGACAAGATCAAATATACCGTTAGTCTTATCTCCTCTATAGGAGAGATGTCAACCATTTTATCCTTCATAAAAGATATATTTTAAATCTTTGCGGGGCTCAAATGACATATATAAATAAAAATCTGTTGTTCCTTATTCCCCTCATGTTTTTTTGTTGTTCTCTATTTGTTCTTACACAATTGCAATTATAAAAACACAGGAGAGATAAAATGAGTGATATAATATTAATAGAATACTGGAGTCGTCTTGATTCAAAAGCACAGAAGGAACTTATTTTGAAGCTTCGCCAATGGGTCGCCGCAAAAGAGTCAAAATCGCCTTTCTCTCTTCCGGAGAGAGTTTTGAAATAAGCTCTATAAATTCTTTATCTTCAGGACTGACCTCCTTACCGTAAAGAATATAATTCATACTGATATCAATTGCGTGACAAATTCGCGAGAGAGATTCGATTGTTGGTTCTTTTCCTTCAGAAAGAATAGAATGGAGGTACCCCGCGCCTTTACCGGCAGCGAGAGAGATAGATCTTTTTGACCGTCCGCTTTTTTCCAAAGCAGCCCTTAACCTTTGACGCCAACCATCGATATTCATAATTTCACCATATAGCGCGTCTTTTGAAAAAAACACGTCCTTTTTACAAAACGGGCTTGCATTATCCTCTAAAAAGGATAAAATTAAGGAAACAAATTTTATTTTTTAGGGGGAAATAAAAAATCATTTTTCACTCATAAAAATACTTTAACCACACCATAGGATGTAAAAGACAACCTCCAAAAGCCGATAGATTGGGAAGTGTTGTCCTCTTTATTTTTTCCATCACCGCAGTCTCAAATTGTTGTTTTCATGTCCTTCAAGCACACCCACACATTTATAAACGTCATCAAGAAGCCCTTTTGTCATTAAGCAGAGCCAAACGCAACATGAGCTAAATTTTTGTTTGCGCTTTTATTGTCAATGAAACTGTATAAGAAAGAAGAAAGAAGATTGCCGTATGAAACACGCTAATCAACAAGAAACTCCTCACTATGAATCGTCTAGGCTTCCATATGTTTGTTGGTATCAAAATGATTTTCTAGGCGGTGTTCGTGGCATGCGCGCCCATGAGATAGGAATCTATACGATTCTTCTCAATGAAATGTATGCACGCGGTCGTCCTCTAGAAATATCGGAAGAACGTTTAGCGCGTCTTTGCGGTTGTGACAAGCGAACTTTTGTTAATGTTTTAGAAATGCTGATCCGCGAGGGTAAGATTTTAAATTTAGCCAATGGCTTATGGAACCAACGTTGCGAAAATGTTTTTCAAGAGCGTGAAAAATTGCTTGAACAAAAATCCTTTGCGGGGCGTTCTTCGGCAAAAAAGCGCAAAAAAATCAATGCTGAGTTTCAACAACTGCTTAACGAGCGGACAAAAGATGATCAACAAAGCTTAGAAGCTCAAAAGGCAGAAGAAAAGAAAACACCTATCGGTGTTTTTGAAAAGAAAATTTTGTCTGATGCGTCAGACACTTCGCTTTCCTACCAAAAGCGCTTTGAACAAAGCACTCAACTCGCTACTTTGGCTCTTTCGTCCCCGCCCTTCTCCCCACCACCAGAAGAAACAGAGCACGAAAATGCCTGCCCCAATGCCCTCCAAGCAGAAGCACGAGGGGACCCTACCCCACAAATTGTCCCACAAAAAACCACAACAAGCCTCGCCCCTCTTCCGCCCTCCCGCTTCACATCCTCCCCCCCGGCTTGCAGCAACAAAAAAACCACCATCGCAAGCATTCCCAAAGGGCACCGTCTTCCTCCAGATTGGCAAGCAGATATCAAGGCAGCCGTTTCAGAAGGTTTGAGTGAGCGCCAAGCCCATTGGCAAGCCAAAAAATTTCGCGATTATTGGCAAGCGAAAAGTGGCAAAGAAGCCCTCAAAGCAGACTGGCAAGCCACATGGCGCAATTGGTTTCGTCATGAGATCGAACGGCAAGAACAGCAAAAACAGTGGGACTCCTCATCTCTCATCTCTCAGAGCAACGAGAATCTTTACCGCAGCCTGATCAACTATCGCGACACGTGTTGACATCACATACGCAACCACTTTCTCAAACACACAACGCGGGGGCACCAATGTTTCAAAATCAAGAACAAAACCACATCAGACACAACAACCCTGAGCACAACAACGGGCATAAAAACAACCCGTGGAGCAGCCATTCACACAACAAAACGCATCCCCATCCCCCCCTCTGCTCTCATCACAACAACGCATCCCCCACACGCCTCATCTTTTCGGCACAAAGGAACGCAACATCTTGCAGCCGTCCTCCAGCCACCCACTCTTGCACGAATACACCTTACCCCACCGATTTTGCGCAAAAGCTTCCCTTCCCAAACGAGCAAACAAACATCAAGGCGGCAATTTTAGAAACTTTCAATGAGAACCAAGCCCTTCAAACAACACCTTGCAGCCGCCCTCCAGCCACCCCCTCCAGCACGAACACACCTTACCCCACCGATTTTGCGCAAAAGCTCCACTTTCCAAGCCAGCAAACAAACATCAAAGCGGCAATTTTAGAAACTTCTAGCAAAGAGCAAGCCCTTCAAACAACACCTTGCAGCCGTCCTCCAGCCACCCCCTCCAGCACGAACACACCTTACCCCACCGCTTTTGCGCAAAAGCTCCACTTTCCAAGCCAGCAAACAAACATCAAGGCGGCAATTTTAGAAACTTCTAGCAAAGAGCAAGCCCTTCAAACAACATCTTGCAGCCGCCCTCCAGCCACCCACTCTTGCACGAATACACCTTACCCCACCGCTTTTGCGCAAAAGCTTCCCTTCTCAGACGAGCAAACAAACATCAAGGCGGCAATTTTAGAAACTTCTAGCAAAGAGCAAGCCCTTCAAACAACATCTTGCAGCCGCCCTCCAGCCACCCCCTCCAGCACGAACACACCTTACCCCACCGCTTTTGCGCAAAAGCTCCACTTTCCAAGCCAGCAAACAAACATCAAGGCGGCAATTTTAGAAACTTTCAATGAGAACCAAGCCCTTCAAACAACATCTTGCAGCCGCCCTCCAGCCACCCACTCTTGCACGAATACACCTTACCCCACCGCTTTTGCGCAAAAGCTCCACTTCCCAAACGAGCAAACAAACATCAAAGCGGCAATTTTAGAAACTTCTAGCAAAGAGCAAGCCCTTCAAACAACACCTTGCAGCCGTCCTCCAGCCACCCACTCTTGCACGAATACACCTTACCCCACCGCTTTTGCGCAAAAGCTCCACTTTCCAAGCCAGCAAACAAACATCAAGGCGGCAATTTTAGAAACTTCTAGCAAAGAGCAAGCCCTTCAAACAACACCTTGCAGCCGTCCTCCAGCCACCCACTCTTGCACGAATACACCTTACCCCACCGCTTTTGCGCAAAAGCTTTCCTTCTCAGACGAGCAAACAAACATCAAAGCGGCCGTTTCAGAAGGTTTGAGTGAGAGCCAAGCCCATTGGCAAGCCAAAAAGTTTCGCGATTATTGGCACGCAAAAAGTGGCAAAGAAGCCCTTAAAGCGGACTGGCAAGTACCATAGCGCTACGGATCTTACGATCAGATCGAACCACGAGAACCGCAAAACAGCCCCCCACAGCAAAATAAATCTTTGAAAAAAACGAATAACATCCCGAAGACCCATGAGCACAATTTTTGAAATCAAACAAAAACTTATCGCACAAGCAGATAGAATAGCAGAAATGCTTCTTCCCCAAGGGCATAAACGTGGCAATCATTGGATTGTTGGCAACACACGCGGTGAAGCCGGTCAAAGTTTATCGATTTGCTTAAGCGGCAGTAAAGCAGGCCTTTGGTATGATTTTGCAGAAGGTATTGGAGGCGATATTTTAGACCTTTGGTGTGAAGTCAAAGGCATTAGCCTCTCTCAAGCCTTAGAAGAAGCACGCGCTGCTCTCAATTTGACACGCCCCAAACCCTTTATGGTCCCTCATCGTTCCTATCACCGTCCGCCGGCTCCTAAAGGGAATACTCCGCAAAATCTCGTAAAAAACTATCTCCATAAAGAACGCTGCATCCCGCTAGAAATTATAAAACGTTACCGCATCGGAGAAGAAGGCGAAAAAATCATTTTCCCCTTTTATAAACCTGATGGCACCCTTGCTTTAGTCAAAGAACGACTCGCTCAAGCGGGAGCAAAAACAAAACCTACAGCCGCCCAATGTGAACCGATTTTATTTGGTTGGCAAGCCCTTTACCCCACAAACCATACCGCCACGCATGCCTCACACTCCGCACCCGCAACAGCCAATACCGCCACGCATGCATCGCAACCCATACCCGCAACAGCCCAAGCACCCACACACGCCTCACAACCCACATCCACAACAGCCAACACCTCTACACACGCCTCACAACCCATACCCGCAGCAGCCAACACCACCACGCATGCATCGCAACCCATACCCGCAACAGACCACACCACCACACACGCCTCGCACCCCACACCCGCCTCACAACCCACATCCACAACAGCCAACACCTCTACACACGCCTCACAACCCACATCCACAACAGCCAACACCTCTACACACGCCTCGCAACCCACACCCGCAGCAGCCCAAGCACCCACACACGCCTCACACTCCGCACCCGCAGCAGCCACCACCTCTACACACGCCTCACAACCCATACCCGCAGCAGCCCAAGCACCCACACACGCCTCACACTCCGCACCCGCAGCAGCCAATACCACCACGCATGCATCGCACCCCACATCCACAACAGCCAACACCGCCACACACGCGCCGCAACCCACATCCACAACAGCCAACACCTCTACACACGCCTCACAACCCACATCCACAACAGCCAACACCTCTACACACGCCTCACAACCCACATCCACAACAGCCACCACCTCTACACACGCCTCACACCCCACACCCGCAGCAGCCACCACCTCTACACACGCCTCGCACCCCACACCCGCAGCAGCCAATACCGCCACGCATGCATCGCACCCCACATCCACAACAGCCACCACCTCTACACACGCCTCACAACCCACATCCACAACAGCCAACACCTCTACACACGCCTCACAACCCGCGCCCGCAACAGCCAACACCGCCACACACGCGCCCCAACCCGCACCCGCAGCAGCCCACACCACCTCTACACACGCCTCACACTCCGCACCCGCAACAGACCACACCACCACACACGCGCCGCAACCCACACCCGCAGCAGCCCAAGCACCCACACACGCCTCACAACCCATACCCGCAACAGCCCAAGCACCCACACACGCCTCACACCCCGCACCCGCAGCAGCCAACACCTCTACACACGCCTCACACCCCGCACCCGCAGCAGCCAACACCACCACACACGCGCCCCAACCCGCACCCGCAGCAGCCAACACCTCTACACACGCCTCACACCCCGCACCCGCAGCAGCCAACACCACCACACACGCCTCACACCCCACACCCGCAGCAGCCAACACCTCTACACACGCCTCACAACCCATACCCGCAACAGCCCAAGCACCCACACACGCGCCCCAACCCGCACCCGCAGCAGCCCACACCACCTCTACACACGCCTCACACTCCGCACCCGCAACAGACCACACCACCACACACGCCTCACACCCCACACCCGCAACAGCCAATACCGCCACGCATGCATCGCAACCCACATCCACAACAGCCAACACCACCACACACGCCTCACACCCCACACCCGCAACAGCCAATACCGCCACGCATGCATCGCAACCCACATCCACAACAGCCAACACCACCACACACGCCTCACAACCCACACACGCGCCCCACCACAGCTCCTCAGATCACGCGTCGTTTCCCACGTTTTCTTCAACACACCGGACCATTGTCATCACGGAAGGGGAAATTGATGCGCTTTCGCTCGCCGCCTATGGATATCCGGCAGTCTCTGTACCCTTTGGCGGGGGAAAGGGCGGGAAACACAATTGGATTGAAAATGAATTTGATCATTTAGAAGCTTTTGAAACCATTTTTTTAGCCACCGATATGGACCAGCCCGGAGAAGAAGCCGCCCATGAAATTGCCAGCAGGCTTGGACGCCACCGTTGCTACCGTGTCCGCTTACCCCGCAAAGATGCCAATGATTGTTTAACCGCAGGCATTGATGCTGCCACCATAAAAGCGGCTTTTTCTTCAGCAAAAAGCTTTGCACCAGAAGGCTTACGGCGCGCCTCAGACTATAAAGATCAAGTGATTGGGCTTTTTTGGCCAGAGCCTGAAAAACATCTTGGCTATACGGTTCCTTATCCGAAACTGAAGGACAAATTGCATTTTCGCCCCGCAGAATTAACGCTTTGGAGCGGTGCCAGTGGAGCAGGCAAAAGCCAATTGTTGTCCGACTGTATTCCCCATTGGATTGCACAAAACAGCCGTCTTTGCTTAGCATCTCTAGAGATGAAAGGAGAACAATCCCTCCGGCGTTTAACCAAACAAACGGGCGGCTTAGAAAAACCTACAAAAGAGACCATTGAACGTATTTTGCATTTTTTAGACAATGGGCTTATTCTTTATGAACATGTTGGCAAATCAAGTGTCGACACCTTGCTTGATGTCTTTGACTATTGCCGCGCGCGCTATGGTTGCGATCAATTTATTATCGACAGTCTGATGCGCCTTGGCATTGCCTCTGATGATTATGGGGGACAAGAACAAGCGGTTTATAAAATGGTGGATTGGGCTGTTTTAAACAGTGTGCATATTCATCTTGTCGCCCATGCCCGCAAAGGGGGTCTCGATAAAGATATCCCCGGAACAGAAGATATCAAAGGTGCCTCAGAAATTGGTGCCAATGCTTTTAACATCATCACCATTTGGCGCAATCGATCCTTAGAAGACAAAATCTTCGCCGCCTCGCTCGCCCAAGAAAAAGCAGATTTAGCCAAACGCCCCGGTGTCATTATGAATATTGCCAAACAACGCTCTGGTGATTTTGAAGGCAAAGTCGGTCTTTGGTTTGATCCCCAAACCTACCGCTATCGCTGTTCTTTTGAACAACCACCCCCACGGCGTTATCTTTAACGCCCCTACACCACCCCTTTCTTTAAAAAACGTCCCACCATCACACGCGCAGACTTCGCTCCCTGACAAGTCAAAATAAAGAAACATGTACTTATAATGATCAAGACATCCTCATTCGAGAACCAAAGCCAACTCAAACCCAAATGCTCTGCTCCCCAACGAGTAAAATTAAAGACAGTTCCCAAAATGCAACAAAACAGCAGAAAATTCAAAACACGCAACGCCCTCTGCAACAGAGTATCGCTCTGTTCGCGTATAAAGACCCCCAAAAGCCCCTTCAACAAGACAGTAAAAACCAGCACCTTCAAGAACATTCCCCTAACACTATCCATATCCCTGACACCCACAGCAAAAAGCATAAGGAAAACAGCCATCATGCAACAAAATAGGCTCGCCTTCACGAACCCTTGCCAGAAAACCGGCAGCCTCGTGACACCCCAATGCCCCAAACCAAGGACAGCACCAAAAAGAAAAGAAAACACCGCCTCTTTCAACAACAGCTCCTGGCTCCAAGCCAAACGCCCCGCACCCACAGAAATAAAACCAAGATAGACGCTCACCAAGCCATAAAAGACCACCCATCGCCCCCAAAACCGCCATCTTGTAACCCCACGACGCGCAGCCAGCTTATCAAGAAAAACCAAAGCAACAGCAAAAAGGCCAAAAAACACCACCAACAGCAAAAACCACAAACCCTGCGACATTTATATCTCCCCACAAATAATAAAATGAAAGAAAACGCCCAATTAAAAACAACGCCCAATTAATTAAAAACAACACCCCAATTAATAAAAAAAACACCTAAGTGTCACCCCAAACGCTTTGCCCTTAGATCAATAAGAGCAAAGACAAGAGCAAAGACAAGACCAAAGATCATGCCCCACAGAACATAAAACACCCAGGGGATTGAGAACCAAAGCCAGCTCAAACCCAGATGCTCCGCCATCCCATAACCCCACTGAGAGGCAAGACCCACAAAGAAGCAAAAGACACTATTTCTAAAGAAAGCCTTTTTTGTAAGCCCTAAACGCTTCATAGCGATACGCGCACTGATATAAATAGAAGCCACGGCAAGACTCATCATGCCTAAAAACATCAACAACGGCAAAATGACCCCATCAAGCGACATCACTTAAAGCTCCCCCATTAAATCACGCAAGGAAAACGTTCATGGTGCAACAAAACATCCCTCTTTTCAAGAACAAAAAAACACCCAATCCCCCCACAAATCCCCACGCGCACACTCTCCGCATACGCACCCTGCAACACGGGGCTTCCACACATCTTCTCCCCCACATCAGCCCACATCTCCTTCTACACCCGAACCGCAGCATGGAATTCATATAATCCACACACACACCAATACATACCTTCCTCCATACCCCTTCATGATAGCCCAAGCAACATTTCAATTTTTTAAAAAACAAACCTACGTTTATGTGGAATATCCACCCCAAAACACGATCCTCTAAAAAAATGCCTTCCTCATCACACGCGCAGACTTCGCTCCCTGACAAGTCAAAATAAAGAAACATGTACTTATAATGGTCAATACATCCCGATTCGAGAACCAAAGCCAACTCAAACCCAGATGCTTCGCTCCCAAAGAAACAAAGAAAAAGATAAGTCCCCAAATGCAAATAAACAGCAGAAAATTCAAAACACGCAACGCCCTCTGCAACAGAGTATCGCTCTGTTTGCGTAGAAAGAACTCCAAGAGCCCCTTCAACAAGACAGTAAAAACCAGCACCTTCAAGAACATTCCCCTGACACTATCCATATCCCTGACACCCACAGCAAAAAGCATAAGGAAAACAGCCATCAGACAACAAAATAGGCTCGCCTTCACGAACCCTTGCCCAGCAACCGGCAGCCTCGTGACACCCCAATGCCCCAAACCAAGGACAGCACCAAAAAGAAAAGAAAACACCGCCCCTTTCAACAACAGCTCCTGGCTCCAAGCCAAACGCCCCGCACCCACAGAAATAAAACCAAGATAGACGCTCACCAAGCCATAAAAGACCACCCATCGCCCCCAAAACCGCCATCTTGTAACCCCACGACGCGCAGCCACCTTATCAAGAAAAACCAAGGCAACAGCAAAAAGGCCAAAAAACACCACCAACAGTACAAGCCAAAAACCCTGCGACATTTATATCTCCCCACAACAATAAAATGAAAGAAAACGCCTACGATGTAAGCAAAAACCCCATCCTTTTTAAGAACCAATCTAACATCACACCAACACACAGCGTTGCCTCATGAAAAAAAGTGCTCATAAAATGAACAAGAAATACAAAAATGCAAATCGAACCCCACTCATTTAAAACCCAATGCCAAGGCACATCAAGATGCTTCACCCCCACATATGCCAAACCAAGGATAAAGCCCAACAAGCAAATCAAGGCAAAGCTTTTCAAAAACAAAAAAACACGCGCGATCACTGAAGCTTTGCCTCCTCATCAACACAATCCTCTTCATCCGTAAATCCAAGGATATTTTCACCAAGACAACAAACACCAGCCCCCATAAAAACACCTACCCCAGCAAAAAGATTCCCCCCCCTGAAATATCAAAACGCAGAATATCAAAATGCTTTGCTCCAAGACTAAGCAAACAGAAGGACAAGTGCCACAATGGAAGCAAAATATCAATCCTTTTCAAAGCATGAAATCCTAAACCCAAAACGCCTTGCCCCTTTATAAACAAGCCCAAGGAAAAGACCAAGGATAATGCCCAAAAGGACACTAAACACCCATTTATTTGAGAACCAGAGCCATGCCAAACCAAAATGCTCAGCTTGCTTATAAATAAAATCAGAAAGAGCCGCCAAAATGATGCTAAACAACACCATCTTGAAGAACAAACCCTTTGTTACACCCCGCCGCTGCATGACTTCATAACCAACCATAAGGACAATGCCGGGAATGCCATAAAACGCCAAAGCGCGTAAAAAGACGCCCCACGTCATCCCAAGCGCCTTCATTTCCATATAAACAGCCACAGAGACAAAGACCACAATGCCGCTCAACACTAATCCCCTCAGAGACAAAACCCCGCGCACCATTACTTTCCTCCCGCATCAAGTTACTCAAGAAACACATCACTCAAGAAAAATATACACACGACAACAAAAGACAATGCAACAAAATACCTCTTCTTTTCAAGAACCAAATCCATGGTTTTCCCCCCCCCACAGCACAACAATCCTAGCCACACTCCAAGACCACACCCCCTCTCTCCACCCCCAAGCCCCCACCTTCTGTCTAATCCTCTCTTTTATGAACATGCCCTGCGCCACTTGCCCTTACACGCCTCAACGCACACCCTCAGCAGCCCACGCCACCACCCACGCGCTCCAACCCGCACCCGCAAATAACCTAAGCGCCCATACACGCCCACACATGCCAACCCATGCCCCCTCTCTTCACGCCCCCTTCCTCCTCCACGCCTCCCCTCTCACGCCCCCTCTTCATTAAAAACCAAGCAACATTTTTTTTAAACGAAAATCAAACGATAATTTATTCAAGGAGATGATATGACCCATCAAGAGAAAAAAAATACCCCCCTTCTTAAGCCTTACGAGAACGCCCCCCAAGAGAAAGAAAAGCATAGGGGTCATTTAAAGACGCAAGAAATCCCCCTTGAAACCAGCAACCCTTATTTTCAGCCCACGCATCCAGAAAGTTCCAGCAACCCGCGCACCATCAAAGCCCTTGTCAATGCACAAAGCAATCCCATTGCGCTTTTATATGCGAAGGGACATCTGAGTAAGGCACAATATAAAGCCGCAGAACGTTTTTATTTTTACTGGCGACACAGTCAGGCAGACCTCCACATGAGCCTTGACACCACCCGTGAAAAAGTTTCCTGTAGCCAAAGCTATACCCACCCCATTGAACGGCAAATAGAAGCCTCCAATCATTTAAAAACAATCAAAGTACAACTTGGTATTCTTGGCTATTCACTGCTTGAACGGGTTATCGGTTATGGCCAAGCGATCAAAGAATTAAGTCCTTCAAAACGCAAACAAAACTCCCTTGCCGATCATTTACGCGATTGTTTAGACTTACTTGCCTTTCATTGGGGATATGCAAACCATAAACATTCTGAATAATCCCTCCCCCCATTCAGGGTAGCAGCCGACGTTGCCCCACTCTCAAGGGAGGATTCCCCACACACACGCCAACACGCCAAACAGTTCCCTCCTGGCACTCCCATCCCACCCCATTGGAAAGAACACCAGACTGCTTAAAGGACGCAAAACGGCGCACAAAATCCTTGCAATCAAGGGAGAATGCCCCACACACACACGCGCCAACACGCCAAACAGTTCCCTCCTGGCACTCCCATCCCCCCCATTGGAAAGGACACCAGACTGCTTAAAGGACGCAAAGCGGCGCACAAAATCCTTGCAATCAAGGGAGGATTCCCACACACGCGCCAACACGCCAAACAGTTCTCTCCTGGCACTCCCATCCCACCCCATTGGAAAGAACACCAGACTGCTTAAAGGACGCAAAGCGGCGCACAAAATCCTTGCAATCAAGGGAGAATGCCCCCCACACACGCGCCAACACGCCAAACAGTTCCCTCCTGGCACTCCCATCCCACCCCATTGGAAAGGACACCAGACTGCTTAAAGAACGCAAAACGGCGCACAAAACCCTTGCAATCAAGGAGAATGCCCCACACACGCGCCAACACGCCAAACAGTTCTCTCCTGGCACTCCCATCCCACCCCATTGGAAAGAACACCAGACTGCTTAAAGGACGCAAAGCGGCGCACAAAACCCTTGCAATCAAGGAGAATGCCCCACACACGCGCCAACACGCCAAACAGTTCCCTCCTGGCACTCCCATCCCCCCCATTGGAAAGGACACCAGACTGCTTAAAGGACGCAAAGCGGCGCACAAAACCCTTGCAATCAAGGGAGAATGCCCCACACACGCGCCAACACGCCAAACAGTTCCCTCCTGGCACTCCCATCCCCCCCCATTGGAAAGAACACCAGACTGCTTAAAGGACGCAAAGCGGCGCACAAAACCCTTGCAATCAAGGAGAATGCCCCACACACGCGCCAACACGCCAAACAGTTCCCTCCTGGCACTCCCATCCCCCCCATTGGAAAGGACACCAGACTGCTTAAAGAACGCAAAGCAGCGCACAAAACCCTTGCAATCAAAATGCAGGCTCTTAAAAAAACAAAGCCCCTTCCCTCCCCGCCGATCTATAACCACGAGGCGCTCTATTTGTTCGGTTGGTTATTGAAGAATAAATAGAGTTACAGGCGTCATAATATCTTTAAATACTTACATGGCATTGAATTTCAGCATAAAAATTCAATAAATAAGAAGTATTCATGATGTTTTAAGAAACGAATAACAAAGTTTTCCTTTTAAAGGAGTATTTTTATCTTGCTCTATTTTCAATTCTCTGCTATTTATAGAGAAGTAAGTCTTCTAAGTGTGGATTTTTATAGAGTGCATTTTTAAAATTCATTCTTTTCTGATATTTTTTACTACCTAATGTTGGAAATCCTCCTTATTATTGCCTTCTGTTTATAACAGAGGGCTTTTTTATGACTGTATTGTCTTAAATCGTATTAACTTTGTTATCTTCTTCCATGAGGTCTCCCTGCAAAATAGATCATTCTTTTGTCAAATTGACTGAACATTCCCTCCCCCAAAAGACGCGCGTTCTTCATGCAATCGGACCTCTGTGAACCATCTTCATTTTTATCCCTCTTGTCTTCCCACACACTTTTGACCACGCACTTCTGCTTTCCCATGTAGAGGATTTATCTAAGACTTAAAGCGCGATAAACGCGCCTAAAAATATTCACCACACCATTAAAAACCTTCCCCCCTAAAAAACAGTTCCCCTAAAAAATACTTCAACCTATCACACAGGGTGCTTTATATCCCCCCTGACAGGACAAGAGATTTACGGCATACACTGTTTTACGACATAACAGAATCACTGATATTTTTTCTTTATTGAAAGGCTTGTATCATGGCAATGAGTAATAGATTCGTTTTCTGTTCTTCATTTTAAGAATCTTAGCAGAAAAGAGCCAACGCTCTTAGGCTTCTCTTCTTTCGACGGCTTTTCTTCTTTCAATGCTATTTTATATTAATTTATATTAAAATTCATCAAACCATCCCGTTACAAACAGTAGAGCCCCAGGAGATTTCATGGAGAATAAACACTTCAAAGATGAAGATTCATAATGCCTTTTACGCTACACTCTCAAACTCGAAAGACCATCATCCCCCACAGACCATCATCCCCCACAGACCATCATCCCCCACAGACTATCATCCCCCACAGACTATCATCCCCCACAGACTATCATCCCCCACAGACTATCATCCCCCACAGACTATCATCCCCCACAGACTATCATCCCCCACAGACTATCATCCCATTGAGCACTGGAAAGATATATAATGCGTACCGCCTTTCTCTTTTATGTATGAAGCATAAAGATGGGGAGCGCAATAAATTTTATATCATTTGGGACTTATCCCCCTTCACCAACGCCGTCGCGAAATGAGAACGACAGCTATCGAGAAATATTAAAACAAGCCCGTGAATAGGGAGCACAAATATATTCCGTTTGGAGCGTTCCGTTTTTACATGAGAGGCAGCCCCCATGAAAGCTCTCCTCCCTTAAAAAAACAAAAGCGTAAGTCGCAAAATGTGAAAAAAGAATCATCGCCATTCTTTAAAAGATATTTCAACCTTCAAGCCAAATAAAATAATAAAGAACAAAGATGGAGAAAAGCGCAGAGCACTTCATATTCTTCCCAAAAGTGTTTTCTTCCTGCTGAGATAAACCCAAAATAGCTACACCATCCCTCTCCCCTCATTGAGTCCCGCTCCAAGAATACAAAAGTTGATACAGTTTATTCTATTCTATGATAAAGCAGCATTCTTTAAGGGCGGTATTCA
This sequence comes from Bartonella tribocorum CIP 105476, assembly GCF_000196435.1. Classification (NCBI taxonomy): domain Bacteria; kingdom Pseudomonadati; phylum Pseudomonadota; class Alphaproteobacteria; order Hyphomicrobiales; family Bartonellaceae; genus Bartonella; species Bartonella tribocorum. The sequence goes on from NC_010161.1 coordinate 2,181,870, forward strand.
TAAAACCGTTGAAATAATTACAATATTAAACCACTGCCATTGGTACAAGCAAAAACCAAACTGTAGGAAAATGCCTCATGAATCTTGCATGACTTAAGAAAATCAAAAAAAAAACAAAAAAAAAGCACAAAAATATCTTAATTATCATAGAGATCTCAATATTCATTACAATGACATGATCAGTGAGTCTCACCCTATAACCCTCTCAAATATAGGAGACGAAATTATCTATAATAAATGTAAAAACCGATAGAGATGAAATAGAAAACAGCTCTCCTGGGCTTTCTCTATTTTTTTGAGATATGCCTTCCCCTATGGATGCACTCAAGCCCTCAAAGAGTGCATCCATCCCCCATAGGATACATGCCTAACCCTCATGGCACGTATCCAATCTCTAGAGGATGCACTCTAGCCCTCAAAGAGTGCACCCTTCCCCTCAAGGGATACAGCCTCACCCTCATGAGGCACGTATCCAATCTCTAGAGGATGCACTCTAGCCTTGCATAAAGAGTGCACCCTTCCCCTCAAGGGATACATGCCTCACCCTCATGAGGCACGTATCCAATCTCTAGAGGATGCACTCTAGCCTTGCATAAAGAGTGCACCCTTCCCCTCAAGGGATACATGCCTAACCCTCATGGCACGTACCCAATCTCTAGAGGGTGCACTCTAGCCTTGCATAAAGAGTGCACCCTTCCCCTCAAGGGATACAGCCTCACCCTCATGAGGCACGTACCCAATCTCTAGAGGATGCACTCTAGCCCTCAAAGAGTGCACCCTTCCCCTCAAGGGATACAGCCTCACCCTCATGAGGCACGTATCCAATCTCTAGAGGATGCACTCTAGCCTTGCATAAAGAGTGCACCCTTCCCCTCAAGGGATACATGCCTAACCCTCATGAGGCACGTACCCAATCTCTAGAGGATGCACTCTAGCCTTGCATAAAGAGTGCACCCTTCCCCTCAAGGGATACATGCCTAACCCTCATGGCACGTATCCAATCTCTAGAGGATGCACTCTAGCCTTCAAAAGAGTGCACCCTTCCCCTCAAGGGATACAGCCTCACCCTCATGAGGCACGTATCCAATCTCTAGAGGATGCACTCTAGCCCTCAAAGAGTGCACCCTTCCCCTCAAGGGATACATGCCTAACCCTCATGGCACGTACCCAATCTCTAGAGGGTGCACTCTAGCCTTGCATAAAGAGTGCACCCTTCCCCTCAAGGGATACAGCCTCACCCTCATGAGGCACGTACCCAATCTCTAGAGGATGCACTCTAGCCCTCAAAGAGTGCACCCTTCCCCTCAAGGGATACAGCCTCACCCTCATGAGGCACGTATCCAATCTCTAGAGGATGCACTCTAGCCCTCAAAGAGTGCACCCTTCCCCTCAAGGGATACATGCCTAACCCTCATGGCACGTACCCAATCTCTAGAGGATGCGCTCTAGCCCTCAAAGAGTGCACCCTTCCCCTCAAGGGATACATGCCTAACCCTCATGGCACGTACCCAATCTCTAGAGGGTGCACTCTAGCCCTCAAAGAGTGCACCCTTCCCCTCAAGGGATACATGCCTAACCCTCATGGCACGTACCCAATCTCTAGAGGGTGCACTCTAGCCTTGCATAAAGAGTGCACCCTTCCCCTCAAGGGATACATGCCTAACCCTCATGGCACGTACCCAATCTCTAGAGGGTGCACTCTAGCCTTGCATAAAGAGTGCACCCTTCCCCTCAAGGGATACAGCCTCACCCTCATGAGGCACGTACCCAATCTCTAGAGGATGCACTCTAGCCTTGCATAAAGAGTGCACCCTTCCCTTCATGGAATACATCTACCCTTATGGGATGTATCCAATCTCACAGAAGATGCACTCAGGCGTAAAAAGAGTGCATCCTTCCCTTCAAGGGTTTAACTCAACTTTTATCGTATCTCATTTTAATGAACCCTCATTTTTACAAATCTTTACTCAATGGCACAAAAAGAATTTTTTCAGCAGTTCTTTTGTCACCTATCTTACGGGATTCCACTTCCGGAAGGGCTTTTAAGCTTTTTTAAAAGATCCAAAAAATAGAATCAAAAAGAATTAATTTAGGCAAATAAGAGAAAATTTTGTCAAAATGTAGACAAAGTTTATTCTTTTTTATGACTGTTGTATTTTTACTATAGGCATTTAAAGTGAATTTATATATGATCCGTATCGATATTTATTTATAGAAATAAATATAGGAGAAAACTATGAATATCAGATATTTTTTCATAGCGGGGGCAATCACAAGTGGTTTAGCTCTTGCAATTCAAAAGTCTGATCGTATAGTCAATAAAAAGCCCTCTCCTATTGTTGCTCCTTATACTGGTGAAAAAACACATTTACAGTTTTTTAAACCCGTAGGGAGTCCATCGGATACATTGAGTATACTTAGAATAAATAGCAGACAAGAATCAATAAACGATATACATGAAAAAGGAAAGAGTTTATTGAATGCAATATTTAGTTTTTTAGGATCGATTATTGTATATTTCATGCAAATAATTTCTGCTAGAATATAAGATATAAACAGCCCTTAAAATAAAATTATATACATTTTGTATATATTAAAAATGAAGTAAAAAGGCCCTTTTAAAATATGGCCTTTGTTTATCGATATTTATTTATAGAAATAAATATAGGAGAAAAAACGATGAATATCAGATATTTTTTCATAGCGGGGGCAATCACAAGTGGTTTAGCTCTTGCAATTCAAAAGTCTGATCATATAGTCAATCAAAAGCCCTCTCCTATTGTTGCTCCTTATACTGTAGAAAAAACACATTTACAGTTTTTTAAACCTGTAGGGAGCCCATCGGATACATTGAGTATACTGAGAATAAACGGTAGAACTGCATCAGAACAAGCATCAATAAATGATATATATGAAAAAAGTAGAAATTTATTAAACGCCTTTGCTAGCTTTTTAGGCTCACTTGTTATATATTTAATACAGCTCATTGCTGCTAGAATATAGGATAAAAAAAGTTCTTATAATAAAATGATATACATTTTGTATATATTATAAAATTTAAATAAAAAGGCCCTTTTAGAATGGGGCCTTTGTTTTAGTTTTATTTTTATTGGTCCAATATTACTTCCCTAAAAAACAACAGTTTTTACTTTCCCGCATTTCAAAAGACAAAAGTCCTAGCCTCCACGCTCTAACTCCATACTGCTTTCATTAATGAGGGGCCACAACCTCACTGTTTTTCCAGTCAATTCCGCTATTTTCAAGAAAACTCCCTTGGCACCTTACACCATAGTCTTCACGTCCAAGCCTCGCTGAACAAAACACCTAAACATACAAAAATAGCCTAAAATTTTCGGATCAACATCCCCATGCCTCAAAGGACTTGCCTTTTGTCATAGGCGCCCTCTCCTGGCACTCTCCCGTCGCACTCTCCCGGCACTCTCTCTCCTGGCACTCTCCTGGCGCGCTCTCCCGGCACTCTCCCGTCGCGCTCTCCTAGCACTCTTTCCCGTCGCACTCTCCCGTCGCACTCTCCCGTCGCGCTCTCCCGGCACTCTCTCTCCCGTCGCGCTCTCCCGGCACTCTCTCTCCTGGCACTCTCCTGGCGCGCTCTCCCGGCACTCTCTCCCGTCGCGCTCTCCCGGCACTCTCCTGGCGCACTCTCCCGGCACTCTCTCTCCTGGCACTCTCTCCCGTCGCGCTCTCCTAGCACTCTCTCCCGTCGCGCTCTCCCGGCACTCTCCCGTCGCACTCTCCCGGCACTCTCCTGGCGCGCTCTCCCGGCACTCTCCTGGCGCACTCTCCCGGCACTCTTTCCCGTCGCACTCTCCCGGCACTCTCTCTCCTGGCACTCTCCTGGCGCACTCTCCTGGCACTCTCCTGGCGCGCTCTCCCGGCACTCTCCTGGGGCACTCTCCTAGCACTCTCCACCGTAAGGGACGAAATTTCTCAACTTGTGTCAAACCGTAAAAAATCTAGTTTTTCTTGAATCGTTTTCGCCTCTTGCACGCTTCAACCCCCACGCCGGAAACAACAGTGTTTTCATAAGCTCTATGAGAAAATCTTGCCCTCAAATATTCATCACACACTTTTACAAAAAACACCAAAATGTGTAAAAGATCACCCCACTGAAAACCATAGCATTTTACGCAGTCAATCATGATGTATTCTACTTTTATTCAGCAGAATATTTTCTTATCTCTAGCGTGCTTTTTTTCATATAATGAAAGCATAAAGCGCGTCTTCTAAAAAAGAATAGACTTAAAAAAAACAATAAAAGGACAAATTTTCCATCATTCATTCGCTCCTATTTTTAAGAATCAAATTATTTGCAGATTATTTTTTTAAAACATGCTGTACTTCTTGATTCTTTCGAGCCCTTTTATTTTGCTTTGGTATCAAAGCATCTCAATGGTGGCACTTCCCCCTTTCAACAAGAATGCTTTTCTTCAAATCATAAGCATTTCTCCACCAAAAGCGTAGAACACTAATCAATTTTTATATATCCATAAATGCAGGTTCGCCATCTTTGATAGTGGTAATATCCGGAGAATATTTTACGCCCCCTTTTTCAAAGACACATGGTTTATCACTCACAGCGTATCCTTGTTCCCTTAATTCTTGTTTTTTCTCCTCGACTAAATTTTTATGCAAAGTGCGTTTTTTATTGCACAAATTAGGGTCTCTCACTCTAAAAATCTGATAGCCCTCCACGTCTATAGAGAACATCAGAGCAACCTGTTCCAGCAGACCGTAACTGAATTTTCCAGCCTTTTTCACCTCTTGAGCCATTACCATCGCGCGTTCCAGATGAACTTTTTCAATGGTTTCATCAAAGCCAAGCGTCTCGCCTGCCGTAAAACGTTCGTCATAAGAACCTAAAGTCTCCACATCCCCCAGCAAGACAAGAGCACCAAGATGCAGCAAAGCATAAGGAGCCAACTCTGCTTCAGCCGTTGACCATGTTAAAGAGTCTTTTTTCCAAGGTGGAATACGATATTGAGAGCAAAGTATTTCATGCAAACAATCATCTTCCATTGTCCATTTTAAAGTTTTATCAAGGGCTTTTTTAAAACGTGCAACGCTTACTTTTTCTTCAAAAATTTGCAATCCATTGGGCACAAAATTGATAAATACCGTTGGCAAAACCCCAGAATTATGAGGATTAATGGTCTGACAAGCAGCCGCAAAAATACCACTCATAATGAGAAGCCCGCGATCAAAGGGTGAAAAGTCTTCCACTTGTTCTTCGTTATAGAGAAACTGCACTTCGCGATCAGGTAAAAAGAGCGTTGCCAAATAATCTCCTTTTCCCTCAATGTCCACGGACCACCCCAAGCTTTTTAAAAGCGCTGTTGCACTTTCTATCGTGAGAATTTCATGATCATCATAATCGCCAAAGGGTTCCTTTTCCTTTAGTTTCAAACGCCTCTCCTGCAGCACGCCTTCATCTTTCCAAAACTGCTGAAGCGCGAGATCATTTTCTTTAAGCACTTCTTCCAACGCGCCTTTCACTTGGACATTCATTTTCATCCGTTTAAAGACAGAGCGATAAAGAGCCAAAACAAGCATGATAATAATTATGAAAATAGCAATAATCACCCAGAATGCGGGATCTAAGACATGTACGACGATAGGATCAATGTTCATTTTTTCCCCTCATTATTTACAAAGCCCGTGCGACAGAGAACTTATTTGCTCTTGCTCAGAGAGCGCTTGGTCTAGTTTTTGAATATTTTCCTGCAATTCACACGTCACTTTGGCACGAAGCCATAACATCACCGGAATCAATAAAAGGGCACAACCGATTATGACAAGCGTTGTTTTCAGGATAACGGCATGCACAACATATTGCCATCCTGTCAGCTGCCAATTTAAGACCTCTGGTATTTCTAGCATCATTCTCCAGATGACAATGATAACCGCAATAGCGAAGATAATTTTATAATCCTTTGCTGAAAGCAACGCTTGCTGAAACGAAAAAGAATGCGCTCTTTTATGCGCTTCTTGCTCTGATACCCAATTTTGCTCCTGCATTTATTCCCTCTCACTCTTTAAAAAAGCCCACACAGCAGAGAGCTTATTTGCTCTCGCACAAAGATTGTTTTTTCTCGTTTCTGGATCTTTTTTTCAATTTACGCATGATGATGCATACAAAACCGCAATATCACCGGAATCAAGAAAAGGGACCAGACCGTTATGGCCATTTATAAAAATCATAAGTAGTAATAATATTCGCGGTGCCTTACCCGCTTTGACTACCCTCCCCACTCAAAAAGTCAAATATTTTCAAACCGCACCAATCTGTAAACAATCGTTACAATTTAGCTTTTTCTTCTTCCCCCAAAAATCCCCTTTTTTTCAAGAAAACTCCCTTGGCATCCACCACGCCATAAGGTTCACTTCCAAGGCGCAACAAACAGCCCTGCCTATCAAATAAAACACCCTATATGCAAAGTTTTACACCCCTATCACCCGCTGTCCCAAAATCACTCTTTGACCTTCCTCCCCACTCAAACGATGAAGGAAATCCCAATTTCTCACTCTAGGCTTTAGAACCTCACACCCTATCAGCCCGCATTGCCTTTAATCCCCATACCGCTTTTAATCACCGCATTGCCTTTAATCAAGGGCGGTCGACAATTCAAGCTTTTTCTTCTTCCCCCAAAAATCCCCTTTTTTTCAAGAAAACTCCCTTGGCATCCACCACGCCATAAGGTTCACTTCCAAGGCGCAACAAACAGCCCTGCCTATCAAATAAAACACCCTATACGCAAAGTTTTACACCCCTATCACCCGCTGTCCCAAAACCACTCTTTGACCTTCCTCCCCACTCAAACGATGAAGGAAATCCCAATTTCTCACTCTAGGCTTTAGAACCTCATACCTCTCAGCCCGCATTGCCTTTAATCCCCACACCGCTTTTAATCACCGCATTGCCTTTAAACAATGACCGTCAACAATTCAAGCTTTTTCTTCCCCAAAAGTCCACCCTCAACGCTGCTCCTTAGAACAAGGTTTTAGGACAAAACCATAACGAACATCAAAACATCTTAAGAGGCAAAATGTGATAGAGAGCAATAACCATCAATCTCGAATTTCTCATCATTTCTTCAACCATTTTTTGCCCGCTCATGATTCCTCAAACGCTATCTCCTGTTCTTTCACACGCTTTTCAGTTGTTGTTTTAAACAGTAATATTTTCTCACCTGCTTAAAGACACCATAATAAAGTTCCAAAATCGTTATGGGAAAACACGCAATCCAAAGTGTCACGAGCAGAAGTACGAAACCAAATACCATGACAAGAATATCATCTATTTTTATCCTATCACCCTTTTTATACCGATGCTTTTGGTGACGGGTTATTTCCCCCCGTTGCCGGTGTATTTCTTTCAATTTTCGAGTATTTTTTTCAACAAACGCCACAATATTATGCAAACAATCAACATAATTGGAATCAAGGCAACAACACACACGACACTCACTTCCCAAAGTAGGCAGAAAGAGTGAAAAAGGGGTGTATCCTGCCACCCTGTCAATTTTTCTTGTTCCAAAGCTGGAAAAAAGAAAATCCTGTTCCCCAGCTCAATGATGAGTGAGAGGAAACAAAGAACAACACATTCTCGCACAGAAAAAAACTCTTGCTCAAAAAAATCGTGCAGTCCGTTAAAATTTTGAAATTTTCCCCTTCATTTGCTCTTCCCTTTTTAGACAAACATATTTCTTTTCTCACGCCCGTTCTTCTAAGCACGACGAAAAGTGCGATATATGCCATTCCCTTGTTTTGTGGTAAATTCCCCAGATTAAAAAAACGCTCTTGCTCTCCAAATGCTAAGAGCCTCCTCCTTATCACCAACGACAATGGGCTTCTTTCCCCTCAGACTTCTTGCCCCTTTTTGCCTGATGCTTCTTCTCCCCCCTCTTCTTGTGTCACGAGAATGCGTAAACCTTGCCTCTTCTCCCTCACGATCACTGCGCAAGCGCTCTGTTAGGCTCTTCTTTCACGCGTTTCAATTCCTTTTTCAGGCGACAATACATTCTCACGCGCTTGAAGACAAAATAATAAAACTCCAGAATAAGCATGATAATCCCCGCCGTAAAAAACATTTCAAACAAAACGATAAAGCAAAGGAATACGATAAAAACACGGTTTATTTTTTCTCTATCGTTTTTTGAGGGATTATTTTGTCGCCCCCCCATTAAGACCCGTTCTCGAAGAACCTCATCCAACTTCTGAATCTTTTTTTTCAACAAACGCGTTAAGATGAAATAAAACACCAAGAGAACGGGCATCAAAGCAAACACACACACCATGATGACTTCACGCAGCACAAAGAGTGCCAAAAGCGTGCTATCTTGGTCGACAGTCAATTTCCATTTAAATTCTAAGGGCATCAAAAGAGCGCTATGACCTATCCCAATCAGGATAGAAATAAGGCAAATGATGCTGTGCTCTTTATAAGAAAGAAAGGTCTCTTCAAGAACAAAAGAACGCAGCCTTTGCCCCCCCATTGAATTTTCTCCCTTCATTTGCTCTTCCTTGTTTACGCAATGAGTTATTCTTTTTCTTTCTTGACACAAATAATCTCTAAAGTAAAATCCGTAGTTATCTAATAGATAGAAGTCATTAAATAGAATGCTTCACAAGATACGTGCATTGCAAAGTGCTTGTGATGCATATTTTGGTTGCCAATCCTTAAATGCCTTCAATTCACGTTCTTGTTAAAAAAACCATCTTCTCAACACTCCCACACCACAGCCCTCCACAGCCATTTCATGACGATACCCCCCTAAGCACGCCATGGGTCCTCATGAAGGGTATAACGATAAGACTCTGCTCAATATATCCCCTCTATAAAAAACCATTACCCCCATCGCTTTAAAAGGATTATCCAGCGCCATCATAACACCTCCACCTAACCCCGCCCCCCACAAACAACCACCTCGCCTCCACGGACAACAACACCCTGCTCCACGAACAGCCACCCCATTGGCGGCTGCAACAGCCTATTCTTGCTGCTGCCATAACAACCTTTTTGAGAATGTTCATAAAAGGCATTTTTATTCTTTTCTCAGTCATTTCTCCCTACCCCAATTTCATGACATGCAAGAAAGTGATTTATGCAATCTAAAAAATTCAATCTAAAAAAATTTGTGATGAGAAAATTTTAATGCACTCTCATGCAACACGAACAACAACACCCTGCTCCACGGACAACACCCCGCCGCCACGGACAACCACCCCAGCCGCCACAAACAGCCACCCCAGCCGCCACAAACAACCACCTCGCCTCCACAACAACACCCTGCTCCACGAACAGCCACCCCGCCACCACGGACAGCTACCCCCACCGCCACAAACAGCCACCTCGCCTCCACGGACAGCTACCCCCACCGCCACAAACAACAACCCCAGTCCCCACAGACAACCACCCTGCTCCACGAACAGCCACCTCGCCCCCACAAACACCACCTCGCCTCCACGGACAACAACACCCTGCTACACGAACAGCCACCCCATTGGCGGCTGCAACAGCCTATTCTTGCTGCTGCCATAACAACTTTTTTGAGAATGTTCATAAAAGGCATTTTTATTCTTTTCTCAGTCATTTCTCCCTACCCCAATTTCATGACATGCAAGAAAGTGATTTATGCAATCTAAAAAATTCAATCTAAAAAAATTTGTGATGAGAAAATTTTAATGCACTCTCATGCAACGAAGAGCCAATGATCATAAACATTCACAATAGAGCTCTTTCATTTTCATTGGGGATCTTGCAAGCCAATAGACGCACCCTCTGAAACAACAGCTCTTTTTGTGATAAAGTGTTTTAGCATGAATGAAAGCGCTAACGTTTTCTTTCAAGTTTGAGGTGTTGTTTTTTCAAAAATACTGTTAAAGTCGCTTCATTCGATCACCATGCGATACAAACACAATGGCTCTTTATAAACAGCAGAGTGATATGCATCATTTTTTTCCAATCCGCCATAAGCCTTGCATAAAACTTATCATGAAAAAGGGGGAAAGCTTTTGAATAGAGCAATTATTTTGGGGTCTGTGCGTCAATTTTCATGAATATTAGCCAATTATTTAGCGGATTGCCTCGTGAAGCGGGGTGCATCCCTTTATTGGGTTGATTTGCGGAGCCCCCTTGCCGATAACAAATCCCGATCATCATCAAGATAAGACTCATTTCCAAGCGCTACGGTCCGCTAGTTTGTAAAAACCATCGCAGCGGCTCGAGGGTATTCTTCTCACAAATCCCCTTTATCAAGGCTCATATTGAAGTGTTTTAAAAAATTCTCTTGATAATTTAGCCTATAATGCCTTTTTAAATAACCTTGTTGGACTTATCTCTCATAGGAGAACCACCCCAAAATGTACACAACCGTGTGAGCATCTCTTGCTGCGCGTGCGCACGCTTTACGGGTATGCCCTCCAATGTCAAATCGCCTCTTCCAACGAGGATTTTGCCTCATATGACGAAGGTTATACTTGGCAAGTTATAAGGAAAGAGATACAAACAGGTTGTGAATGACTTTCTGATGAAAAGTGCACATTTTTAAAACAACGCGCTTCAAGCAAAGAGGGAGGGGACATGAAAAAAAAGAATCCGCACTATCGTTATCTCATTGTAGGCGGCACAGGAATGCTTGCTCCTTTGTGTCAATCGCTAGAGCCAAAAGAAGTTATTATTGCAGCCCGCTTTCTTTCGCATAAAGTCCAATTTGAAGCATTACAAAAACAGCATATGTGCATACCGTTGGATTATGATTGTGCAACATCACGAACACAATTTTTAGAAGCCGTAAGCCAATGGCGTGATCTAAAATATTGCATATTATGGCTTCATTCGCCCGCCCATGCATTTTCTTGCGCGTTAATTGAGCAGTTGGCTCTTTTGCCTCATCCACCGTGTATTCTTCATATATTTGGTTCCAACATTCATGATCAAATGATTATTGAGTGCGCGCGCAAAAACAAGATTGATTTCATCCCCATTCACTTAGGACAACAAACAACATCAAAAGGTTTACGCTGGCTAACCCATAAGGAGATAAGCCAGCAGATCTTGGACACCATAAAACACCACATGAAAAAACAAAATGTATAATTTCAATCCCTACTTTTTTTGACAAAGCACGCCCGTTTGGTTTTAAAGTTCTGCATTTTTACGATTTTACTCATTTACAGAAAAAAGCAAATTTCCAATAACCATCCCCATTAAAATCGATGACTTTACATCAGCCTTTCCGCCCAATTCCTCCACCATTCCAACCTTTCCCCCCTGTACTATTCCAATCTTTATGCCCCCATTTGCGCCCTCCTTACCCCATCCTCCCCCCCATGACCCTCACGCACTTAACAAACCACACATCCCTGCCTTTACAGTTCCACGCTTTTACGATTTTACTCATTCACAGAAAAGAGCAGAGAACTGATAACCATTCCAAACCTATTGCCAAAACCTATTATTGCCATCCGCTCTCTTCAAACAGATGCCAGAATAACTTGCGATAAGAAAAACAGTATTCCCCTCAAAACCATGAAACAAAGGTATGATCTAAAATGATGTCCCCCTCATAACGAGCACGATACAAGCTTTTTAAGCGCTGCCTCTCATGACCACGTGATTTCATTGTAAAATTCAAACGTTTAATAAAAAAGCAAACAGCACCGCACATGTCCCCCATCTTCCTTATCTTTTCAGCACCCTTCACCCCCGCCTCAAATCTCATGCTCTACACACGACTTTCTCATCACCAAATTTCCCCTACGCCATTGCAATCGTTCCCCCCTTGCCGTATCCAAACCTTTATGCCTTTATTCACGCGCTTTTCGCCCCAATCTTTCCACGACCACCATGCTCTTGACCAAGCACCCCTCCCTTGTCTTTACGTTTCCATATTTTTACGATTTTGTTTATTTACAGAAAACTGTAAAGAGTTGATAAACATTCCAAGACTATTTGATCCTCCGCCTTTCTCCCAACGCCCCCACACCATTACAACTTTTATACCCGTGTCGTATCCAAACCTTTATGCCTTCATATCGTGGGGAGATACGGAGGGCATATTGTTTCTTTCCATTTTACGTTTGCCTTTGTTTGAAGAGGCTAATGCCAATAATAGGTTTAGGCAATAGGTTTGGATACTGAGCTTGGAATGTTCATCAGTTCTCTGCTCTTTTCTGTAAATGAGCAAAATCGTAAAAGTGTGGAAACGTAAAGCTAAGAATGCGTGCTTTATCAAGAGCATGAAGGTTGTGAGAAAGCTGGTGGGAAAAAGAAGAGACGAATGAAGGCTATACGTGCTTTTTCAGCGCTGCCTCTCATGACCACGCGATTTCATTGTAAAATTCAAACGTTTAATAAAAAAGCAAACAGCACCGCACATGTCCCCCATCTTCCTTATCTTTTCAGCCCCCCTCACCCCCGCCTCAAATCTCATGCTCTACACACGACTTTTCCATCACAAAATTCTCCACACAACCCCTTTCCTCCCTATGCTCCCACACGCCATTCCAACTTATTTACAATGGTCCCCTAGACGCTCTCTATCTTGCACCCACAGCCCTACAATCCTCTCTCAAATATCTTGTCTCCATTCACCTTTATGCCTCCACTTACACCCTCTTCTCCCAACCATCCTCCCACAATCTTCACGCACTTAACAAAACACACACCCTTTGCTTTACAGTTCAACGTTTTTACGATTTTACATATTTACAAAGATTAGTAGAGACCAGATAACCATCCCAAAACTATTGATCACCAGCCTTTCCGCCAGTTCCCTCACCATTTCAATCTTTTCATCCCTATACCATTCCAACCTTTACGCCTCTTCCCTAAATGCTCTTTATCTTTTACTCGCAACCCTATAGCTCCTCTCTCAAATATCTTATCTCCACTTACCTTTATGCCTCCACTTACGCCCTCTTCTCCCCACCATCCTTTCCACAACCACCATGCTCTTGACAAAGTACGCATTCTTAGCTTTACGTTTCCACGCTTTTACGATTTTATTGATTTACAGAAAGCAGTAGAGAGCTTATAATCATCCCAAGCTCATTACCCAAACCTATTGCCAAAACCTATTATTGCCATCCGCTCTCTTCAAACAGATGCCAGAATAACTTGCGATAAGAAAAACAGTATTCCCCTCAAAATCATGAAACAATGGCATGATTTAAAACGATGCCACCCCTCATAAAGAGCACGATACAAGCTTTTTCAGCGCTGCCTCTCATGACCACGTGATTTCATTGTAAAATTCAAACGTTTAATAAAAAAGCAAACAACACCGCGCATATCCCCCATCTTCCTTATCTTTTCAGCGCCCCTCACGCCCTCTCAAATCTCATGTTCTACAAAGGCAAACGTAAAATGAAAAAACACCGTATGACATCATGCTCCCTATGCACCCCTCAAAACCATGAAGGAATGGCTTGATCTAAAATGATATCTCTCCTCATAACGAATACGATACACACTTTTTCAGCACAGCATCTCATTGCCGCGTGACCTTATGGTAAAAAGCGACCGATAAAAGAAGTATACAGCGCTACAACAGTTATCGTTAAGAAAACCATCAAGGAATATCCAAAGCACAGAAAAAGACTACTGCAAATCAAAGTCATGATGCACCGACTCTATTGAGAAAAAAGCATCCCTTTCCAGTTTCACAATTTTGCAAATTTGCAGAAAATAAAAAATATCATCCCCCCAAAAAACTAAGCTTCTTTCCTTCTCTTGCATCTCCCCCACCGATCTTCATCTTTCTTATCTTTTCAGCACCCCTCACCCCCGCCTCAAATCTCATGCTCTACACACGACCTTCTCATCACCCAATTCTCCACACAACCCCTTTCCTCCCAATGCTCTCACATGCCATTACAACCTTTTCACTTCCGTACCATTCCAACCTTTACGCCTCTTCCCTAAATGCTCTCTATCTTTTACCTGCAGCACTACAACCCTCTCTCAAATATCTTATCTCCACTTACCTCTATGCCTCCACTTACGCCCTCTTCTCCCCACCATCCTTTCCACGATCCTCACGCACTTAACAAAGCACATACCTTTTGGTTTTACAATTCCACACTTTTACGATTTTACTCATTCACAGAAAACAGTAGAGAACTGATAACCATTCCAAACTCATTACCCAAACCTATTATTTACATCAGCACTCTTCAAACAAAGGCATGATCTAAAATGATGTCACCCCTCATAACGAGCACGATACAAGCTTTTTCAGCGCTGCCTCTCATGACCACGCGATTTCATTGTAAAATTCAAACGTTTAATAAAAAAGCAAACGGCACCGCACATGTCCCCCATCTTCCTTATCTTTTCAGCGCCCCTCACGCCCTCCTCAAATCTCATGCTCTACACACGACTTTCTCATCACCCAATTCTCCACACAACCCCTTTCCTCCCAATGCTCTCACATGCCATTCCAACCTTTTCATCCCTATCCATTCCAACCTTTACGCCTCTTCCCTAAATGCTCTCTATCTTTTACCTGCAGCACTACAACCCTCTCTCAAATATCTTATCTCCACTTACCTCTATGCCTCCACTTACGCCCTCTTCGATCAACCATTCTTTCCACGATCCTCACGCACTTAACAAAGCACATACCTTTTGGTTTTACAATTCCACACTTTTACGATTTTACTCATTCACAGAAAACAGTAGAGAACTGATAACCATTCCAAACTCATTACCCAAACCTATTATTTACATCAGCACTCTTCAAACAAAGGCATGATCTAAAATGATGTCACCCCTCATAACGAGCACGATACAAGCTTTTTCAGCGCTGCCTCTCATGACCACGCGATTTCATTGTAAAATTCAAACGTTTAATAAAAAAGCAAACGGCACCGCACATGTCCCCCATCTTCCTTATCTTTTCAGCGCCCCTCACGCCCTCCTCAAATCTCATGCTCTACACACGACTTTCTCATCACCCAATTCTCCACACAACCCCTTTCCTCCCAATGCTCTCACATGCCATTCCAACCTTTTCATCCCTATCCATTCCAACCTTTACGCCTCTTCCCTAAATGCTCTCTATCTTTTACCTGCAGCACTACAACCCTCTCTCAAATATCTTATCTCCACTTACCTCTATGCCTCCACTTACGCCCTCTTCTCCCCACCATCCTTTCCACGACCACCATACTCTTGACCAAGCACGCATTCTTAGCTTTACGTTTCCACGCTTTTACGATTTTGCTTATTTACAGAAAAGAGTAGCAAACTGATAAACATCCCAAACCTATTGATCACCAGCCTTTCTCCCAATGCACCCACATGCCATTGTAACCTTTTCACTTCCGTACCATTCCAACCTGTACGCCTCTTCCCTAAATGCTCTCTATCTTTTACCTGCAGCACTACAACCCTCTCTCAAATATCTTATCTCCACTTACCTTTACACCTCCACTTACGCCCTCTTCAATCAACCATCCTTTCCACGACCACCATACTCTTGACCAAGCACGCATTCTTAGCTTTACGTTTCCACACTTTTACGATTTTTCTTATTTACAGAAAAGAGTAGCAAACTGATAAACATTCCAAACTCATTACCCAAACCTATTGCTTAAACCTGTTATTAGCATTAGCCTCTTCAAACAAAGGCAAACGTAAAATGGAAAGAAACAATATGCCCTCTGTATCTCCCCACGATATGAAGACTACACGCACTTTTTCATTGCTGCATCTCATGACCATATGACCTTGTAATACGATATCAAGCATCTGATAAAAGAAGTATACAGCGCCACAACCGCTATCGTTCAGAAAACCATCAAGGAATATCCAAAACACAGAAAAAAACTACGCTCCTTTCCTTCTTTTAAATCCCCCTACTGACATCCCATCTTCCTTATCTTTTCAGCGCCCCTCCCCCCCCCCGCCTCAAATTTCATGCTCTACACACGACTTTCTCATCACCCAATTCTCCACACAGCCCCTTTCCTCCCAATGCTCTCACATGCCATTACAACCTTTTCACTTCCGTACCATTCCAACCTTTACGCCTCTTCCCTAAATGCTCTCTATCTTTTACCTGCAGCACTACAACCCTCTCTCAAATATCTTATCTCCACTTACCTCTATGCCTCCACTTACGCCCTCTTCTCCCCACCATCCTTTCCACGACCACCATACTCTTGACCAAGCACGCATTCTTAGCTTTACGTTTCCACGCTTTTACGATTTTGCTTATTTACAGAAAAGAGTAGCAAACTGATAAACATCCCAAACCTATTGATCACCAGCCTTTCTCCCAATGCTCCCACATGCCATTGTAACCTTTTCACTTCCGTACCATTCCAACCTGTACGCCTCTTCCCTAAATGCTCTCTATCTTGCACCCGCAGCACTACAACCCTCTCTCAAATATCTTATCTCCACTTACCTTTACACCTCCACTTACGCCCTCTTCTCCCCACCATCCTTTCCACGACCACCATACTCTTGACCAAGCACGCATTCTTAGCTTTACGTTTCCACACTTTTACGATTTTTCTTATTTACAGAAAAGAGTAGCAAACTGATAAACATCCCAAACCTATTGATCACCAGCCTTTCTCCCAATGCTCCCACATGCCATTGTAACCTTTTCACTTCCGTACCATTCCAACCTTTACGCCTCTTCCCTAAATGCTCTCTATCTTTTACCCGCAGCACTACAACCCTCTCTCAAATATCTTATCTCCACTTACCTTTACACCTCCACTTACGCCCTCTTCGATCAACCATCCTTTCCACGAGCACCATACTCTTGACCAAGCACGCATTCTTAGCTTTACGTTTCCACACTTTTACGATTTTACTCATTCACAGAAAAGAGTAGCAAACTGATAACCATTCCAAACTCATTATCCAAACCTATTGCTTAAACCTGTTATTAGCATTAGCCTCTTCAAACAAAGGCAAACGTAAAATGGAAAGAAACAATATGCCCTCTGTATCTCCCCACGATATGAAGGCATAAAGGTTTGGATACGACACGGGTAGAAAGGTTGCAATGGTGTGGGGACGTTGAGAGAAAGGCTGGTGATCAATAGTCTTGGAATGGTTATCAACTCTTTACTCTTTTCTGTAAATAAACAAAATCGTAAAAGTGTGGAGCTGTAAAGGCAGGGTGTGTGTTCTTTATCAAGAGCACGAAGGTTGTGAGAAGGATGGTGGGAAAAAGAAGAGACGAATGAAGGTTATACGCGCTTTTTCATTGCTGCATTTAATTGCCGTGTAACCTTATAATACGAGATCAAACGCTTGATAAAAGAAATATACAGTGCCGCAATAGGTATTATTAAGAAAAAATCAAGAATGCCCCCCAACAAACCCACCAAAACCACCGTGGACGCTACCGCCATACCGTAATGCATTTTATCCTCTTCCTTTTATAAATTGATTGATTGGGGTGCTTTAGTCACTTCTTCCAATTGCTGAATCTTCTTGTTGAGCCGAGAGGTTAAAATTTCACGAAGGATGATAATAACAGGAACCGTTGCTAAAATACATATCCATAAAAGAACAAAGAAAAAAAAGAAAATGGTAAGAGAGATAAATCTGTTCTCATCTGTCACAAAATTTATCTCTTCATAAAAAATCATAGAGACATAAACTTTGAAAACCATAATGATGAGAGAGAGGCATGAGAGAATGACATAATTTTTGCGCGAAAAAGCGAGCCATTTTTTAAATGAATGGGAACTTATTTTTGTATCCAGTGCTAAATTTTGTTGCACAATTTCTTTTAAGCTTTTTTTTAGAGAAACAAAAATGCTGTGGCTGTTCGCTCATCAAGCGTCTTTGTTTTTTCACTCTGAAATAGAACCTCAAACGCTTGATTAAACAATAATAAGGCGCCACAATAAGCATATTGACAAAAATAGCAAAAATCGTCACGGTCTCGAGCAGAAAAAGTCCAAACGGCAGAAAAAAAATAAAAAGCACGGCTTCATTCTTCATGGCGAGCGCCTCACCGATTGATCTTGAGCAGCTTTGTTTCTTTTTCCAGTTTTTGCCTTATCTTTTCCAATTTTCGCTCTTTAAAACGATGAAGCCCCCAAAGGATAGGAAGAGGTGTGAGAAGACAAAACCAAATCAACACCGGTAAGAGAAAAATAAGAGAAGCAATTCCCTCCCATCTTTCCCACTGCAACGGCTGTACCAAAGGCTTTGCACCCGCAGGGACTTTTAAAGCCATCATGATAAGGCATGTGCCAAACATCATGAAAAAGCGACGCCCTATCATTTTTAAGCTTTTCCCCCCTTTACGGACTTCTCCTAGAGCGACCGTAATTTTTTTGCCTAAAGAAATTTTAATTTTTTTGAATGAAAAGAAAGACTCTTCAAATGTTGCGTTTTTCTCCTGCATTGATCCCCTCTGTTTTTCTTATTTGTACGCGCCATTTTAAGCTTTCTTTAATGTATGTAAATTCTTTATTTTTCTCAATAATTTTTTTCATTAATCCCAATTTTTACATCCATATATCTTACTTCCCCATCCTTCATGTAAAGAATATGAGGACGAACGTTTTTTCCATCAACTTCATAAACCGTGTCTTTTTCGTAAACAGTATATCCCTGTTGCCTTAATTCTTGTCTTTTTTCCTCGATCAAATTTTCGTAAATAAAGCGCCTTCTATTGCACAAGTCTGGATCTGTGGCTCTAAAATATTCATAACTCTCCACCTCTAGGGAATAGGTTTTTGCCGCCTGCTGAAGCAAATCGTAACTGGATTGCTTTGCCTTTTCTACCGCCTGAGCGATCACCAGCGCGCGTGCCAAGTGCTCTTCTTCAATGCTTGTCTCAAAGCCCAGCCTCTCACCTTCCATAAAGCTTTTGTGATAAGCGTGTAGAGTTTCAACATCCCCCAGCAAAGCCAGAGCCGCAAGATAGCGCAACGAATAAGGAGTCAATTGCGGAACTACAATTTCGTTTTCCCAAGGAAGGGTGCGATATTGAGAGCGGAGCATATTGCCAAGATCAACATCGCTCATTGCTTTTTCTAAAGCTCTCTCAAGTGCATGGCGTAAACGCTTTACGCTCACCTTTTCTTCAAAAATTTCCAATCCCTTCACATCAAAACTCAATTCGAGAGCAATCAAGCCTCCAGAATTATAAGGGTCTATCGTTTGACAAGCCGCCGCATGGATACCAGAGACCACCGCAATTCCACAATCAAATTGCGGATACCCCTTCTTAGCATTATAAAGAAACTGTACTTCACGGTCTGGTAAAAAGAAGGTTGCCAAATAATCCCCTTTTCCTTCAATTTTAACCCTCCCCCCCAAACTCTTTAAAAGTGCCGTTGCACTTTCCAGCGTGACAATTTCCTCATCAGAAAGAAAAAACGCTTTTTCTTCAAATGACGGCTTAAGCATCGGTGTTTCCCCAAGCGGCTCAAAGGCAACCGGTTCTTTAAGCACACGTCTTAATTCTTTTCTCACTTGGCAATACAGTCTCACCCGCTTGAAAGCAGAACAGCACAATGCCAAAATAAACATCGTACACAGAGCAGAAAGCAGCGTGAAGAGCATCAATTCCACTCCCCATGAGAATACAACAAGGATATCTTTCATTTTCCCCTCTCCTTCATGTGCTTTTTTGTCGATACACAGCCGCTGTCCGCTCCCAAGTTGCCTGCTCTAACTGATCAATCTTTTTGTTCAACAAAACCGTAAAGATGACACGAACCACAAAAACAAAAGCAACCGGGATGAACACAAAAATAAACCCTGATATCAACTCCATGATTAACAAGAAAACAGCCGCGACATTTCCTCCCCACCCTGTCAATATCCACCCAAGCAGCAATGGTACGACGAGAACCGTTCTCAAAGTTGAAATCATAAAAGTAATACAAAAGATAACTTTATAATTTTTGCGTGTCAGAAGCGCTTCTTCAAGCGAAAAAATCCGTGTTTTTTGATCCACTTCAGATGATGCCTTAATCGTCAGTGTTTCGCCACTGTGCTGTTCAAACGCAACCGGTTGTTTAAGTACACGTCTTAATTCTTTTCTCACTTGGCAATACAGTCTCTCCCGCTTGAAAGCAGAATAATACAATGCCCAAATAAACATCGTGCACAGAGCAGAAAGCAGGGTGACGAGCACCGCTGCGACAACCCATAAGAATAAATAAAGCCCCGTATTCATTTTCCCCTCTCCTTCACGCGCTTTTTTGTCGATACGCAGCCGCTGTCCGCTCCCAAGTTGCCTGCTCTAACTGATCAATCTTTTTGTTCAACAAAACCGTGAAGATGACACGAACCACAAAAACAAAAGCAACCGGGATGAACATCAAAAAAAACTCTAATATAAACTCCATGCTGAACAATAAAACTATCGAGATATTCCCTTCCCATCCCGTCAACTTCCACTCAAACAACATGGGTATTATGGAAACCGTTCTCAAAATTGAAATAATGAAAGCAATATAAAAGATAACTTTATAATTTTTGTGTGTCAGAAACGCTTCTTCAAGCGAAAAAGACCGTGGTTGCCTTCGTTCCTTACCCCATGTTGCATTTTGTTCATTGCTTCTCATTTTTTACCCCTCATGTGTCTAAAATTTTAAGCCATTTGCATGAATCGAAACTTTTGTCCTTCCCAATGAATTCAATTTTTATATCAATGTATCATGATCAATCGCTTGTTAGATCAATTACTTGGTCTTTCCTCATCTTTTATGCGCGATAGCGTCTTCTCCCTTGCCTCTAAACATCACACCAATAAAAGCGCGCCTTATAATATATAAAATATAGAAAAACCAACTTTCATTCTCCCCTCTTCCTCACGCGCTTATTTTGTTAATAAATGGTTTTTCTTCGCTGCCAGATTACTTGTTCCAGCTGATCAATCTTTTTTTTCAACAAACGCGTAAAGAGGATACGAACCACAACGACAACAGGGATCAATAAAAAAAGAAGCGCTGATATAAAAACCAATATTAAGATGAGAATGAAGAGGCTATAATTCCACCACCCTGTCAAATCCCACTCAAATAACAGCACAAGTGCTATCTTAAAAGCCTCAATCATAAAAGTAATACAAAAGATAACTTTATAATTTTTGCGTGTCAGAAACGCTTCTTCAAACGAAAAAGACCGTGGTTCTTTAGACGATATTGAATTTCCCCCACTGCCCCTCATTTTTTGCCCCCTCATTTGTCTAAAATTTTAAGCTCTTTTCATTGATTAAAACTTTTGTCCTCCCCAATGAATTCAATTTTTATATCAATGTATCACGATCAATCACTTGTTAAATCAAACGCTTTTCTTTTTCCATCTTTTTTATGAAGACAATATCGGAGAAACGTTTTTTTTTATCAACTTTAAACATCATGTTTTCCTCACGCATAATATGTCTCTGTTGTCTTAATGTCTGTTTTTTTCTCCTCAAGCCATTTTTGATTAGGGATATCTTTCTATTGCACAATTGTGAAGCTTTGGCTCTAAAATTCTGAGTACTGCTCTTGATTATTTTCAGGAGATAAGTTCCTTTCACAAGAGAAACGAACCGGTTCAAGAAAATCATAACTGTGTTGCTTTTGTCTTGTACCACGGCTTGAACCATCACCAAAACGCAGCCGAAATGAATTTTTTCGATGCCTATCTCAAAGCCTAGGTCTCAAAGCCTAGCCTCTCACCTTCCCTAACAGCGGTTGTGATCAGAGGACTTCAACACCCCCATCCATGCTAACGCCCCAAGATGCTCACAGAGTATAATACTTTGTTTTTTCCTTTTCCAAGGGTGCCCCCTATCGAGAGCCCAGCACCTTGCGAAGATCTTCCCCTTTAACCTCTACCACCTTTAAACCTGCACGGCTTACCTTTTCTTCAAAAATTTCCAACGCCCCTTGCCTTAAAATCCACTCCTTTGCCTTAAAACCCACCCCCCTTATCTTAAAGCCTTAAAATCCATCCCCTTTGCCTTAAAATCGAATTGTAGAGCAAGAAATGCTCCAGAATAATAAGGGTAGCAATAGCCTATCGACCAGAGACCACCACAATTCCACGATCAAAGGACACAATAAAATTGCGCAAAATCTTTTTCATCCAAAGAGAAACTTGGCCCGTGCGATCTGGTAAAAAGAAGAGCGCCCAATGATCTCCTTTTCCTTCAATTTTGCCCCTCCAACTCAAACTTTTTTAACAACACCGTTGCCCTTTCTATGGGCTCAAACATGCAAATCCAAAACATATGCTTTTGGCTCACCTTCTCCATATGCTTTTGCCTCATGCACTTTTGCTCCATGCGCTGTGGAGAAAATAGGCTCTCTTGCCCCTCTCCCACCACTGCATCTTTTGCTTTAAGCACAGATTTTCATTCTTTTATCGCTTGGAATTTTTGATAAAAGCAAAATAAGCCCCTTCTTTCTTAAAAGAAGAAAAAAAGATAGCTAAAACGATAGCGCCCAAAAATACGCTAAAGTGCTTCACTTTTCCCCCCATTATGCGACTGCACCAACTTTTCTCAAAACACCCTCGCTTGGGAATAAAAGCATAAAACACCAAGGTACCCCACGCTCCTTTAATGAACACATCAAAGGCAAAGCGCCTCCTCTTCACTTTTCTCTGCTCACAAGGCAAAAGCCCCAACCCTTTTCAAAACACAACCCAAGCATTAAAAAAAGCATAAAACGCAACCACGTCTCATGCTCCTTAATGAACAAATTCAAACAATGCCTATGACAACAAAAGTCCCTCTTTACTTTTTTCCCTCGCTCACATTGTATAGTATGACTGGTGCTTTTTTCTGCTCAACCTCTTCTTCCAGTTGTACGCTAAAGCACTTCACTTTCCCCCCATTATGCGACTGCATCAACTTTTCTCAAAACACCCTCGCTTGGGAATAAAAGCATAAAACACCAAGGTACCCCACGCTCCTTTAATGAACACATCAAAGGCAAAGCGTCTCCTCTTCACTTTTCTCTGCTCACAAGGCAAAAGCCCCAACCCTTTTCAAAACACAACCCAAGCATTAAAAAAAGCATAAAACGCAACCACGTCTCATGCTCCTTAATGAACAAATTCAAACAATGCCTATGACAACAAAAGTCTCTCTTTACTTTTTTCCCTCGCTCACATTGTATAGTATGACTGGTGCTTTTTTCTGCTCAACCTCTTCTTCCAGTTGTACGCTAAAGCGCTTCATTTTTTTCCCCTCATTATGCGACTGCATCAACTTTTCTCAAAACACCCTCGCTTGGGAATAAAAGCGTAAAATGCAAGCGGGCGCCTCACACCCTTTCATCAATAAATCCCCTACACCTTTTCATCAATCAATCAAAGCCAAGGCTCACAAGCCCCCTCTTCATTTTTCCCTACTCACAAGGCAAAAGCCCCAACCCTTTTCAAAACACAACCCAAGCATTAAAAAAAGCATAAAACGCAACCACGTCTCATGCTCCTTAATGAACAAATTCAAACAATGCCTATGACAACAAAAGTCCTTCTTTACTTTTTTCCCTCGCTCACATTGTATAGTATGACTGGTGCTTTTTTCTGCTCAACCTCTTCTTCTAGTTGCTGCACCGTTTTCTTCAACTGACGTGTCACGATTAAAAGCATCATAAAAACAACGGGTAAGAATAAAAAAGCACCGGCAAGAATCCATGCCAATGGCTCTAATATAGCCGCAGAAAAAAAGCCCTTCTTTCTCCATATCTTCACGAGAACCGTTATAATTGTCGGAAGTGTCACCATGACGGTCGAAAAAGTGAATATTTTTTTGTAATCTTGCCAAACAAGCGAAAGCTGTTTTTGATCAAACAGGCTGCTGCTTTTCATTTTTGCGAGATCTGTTTTAAGGCGATATCGCGTTCATTCAACACGCATTTCAATTCCTTTTTTACGCGGCAATAGAGCCGTGCACGCTTGATAAACAGATAATAAATGACCAAAATTGGTACCCATATTAAAGCATTTAAGAGCGTAAAGACTAGGCAAGAAAGGGCTGCTAATACTATCATACTACTCGTCATTTTGTCCCCCTTGCACATTTTGCATACGGATTTCCTGGTCGCGTTGTTTGATTGCTTCTTCCAATTGTTGAAGCGTTTCTCTCAATTTTCTCGTTAATCTTATGCACACCATGCCAATGATCGGAGACAAGAGAAGAATTGCTATCGATATAACGCTCAACAGCATCATGATAAAGCCAATCCCATCACTTTTCCACCATGCCAAATTTGCGATAGAGAAAACCGATTCTAGAAGAGAAAAGAGGATAAAGACAAAAAGAATTATTTTCCATTCTTTTGAAGAAAGAAACAGAGATTCTTTGAAGTTAAGAAAGCGCATTTTTGCATCAAGGATCTCAAGCGCAAGATTGTGTCTTTTCATCTCTCCCTGATCATTGCGCAATTGTTGTATGGCTTGCTTTTGTTGCGTCGTCCTCTTTTTCAATTCTTGAGTAAGTTTAAAGGACAACCTCACATGCCTGATCAACCGATAAGGCAGCCTGACAATGACCATCAATATTAAAATGACAATAATGATGAGGACTAAAAAAACCAAATGTCCTATCATAACGTTCCCTCTTTTTCCCTATCGCATTGATGTGCAATCATCATTTTACTTTCTACTCAAGCAAATTTTTCTCATTTCTTCACTGCTTTTTTCACGCCATAATAAAAGGAGATTATGGAGAATTAAAATGACAGGCAAAGTGACAACAATACACGTCCACAACCCAAACAGCAGCTGCGCAACCAAAGAACCAATGTGAAGCAAGAAAGGTGCATGATTGCGCAAAAAAATCGCAGATTTTGGGAGAAAAACCGCAAAAATAATAAGAACTGTAAAAAGCACAAACATAACAAAAGTGATCGAAAAGAGTATCGAATAATCTTTTTTTGAAAGTTCCAAAGATTCTTTAAAAGAAAGAACACTGAACTGTGTTGCAGGAACTATATTCTGTCCTCGTCCCTCTGCCTGATCATACCTCAAATCCTCTGCTGCACCCTTTTGTAATTTCCGCCACATGGCCCATAACAAGATTGTTCGTTTTATAAAAGAATAATAAAGTGCCAAGATTGTCATCACGGTGGAAAAGAATACCGAGAAAAATATAGCATAAATAAAGATAATTAGCCCTGCGCCAATCAACCTTTCAATGATTAAAGAGGTGCTCACGTGTTCCCCCTATTATATTCTGTCAAAAGATTGATTGTCTAACTGTTGCTGCTCTGGCTCTGTTTCCCACAGCTGCATCATTTGTTTCACATCCCGTTTCACCATGGCGAGGAGAATAAAAAAGAATGGAAAGAACGCGAAAAGAGTGCCAAAAATTATTTGCGGCATAAGACATAAAAAAGCCCAAACACTATTCCACCCCGCATCACGCACATACCCGATGATCGGATTTTTAAAAGGCTGTGCAAGGCTCTCCTGAAACATTTTTTGAATATCTTCTTGTTTTATTTTCCCCATTGCTTGAAACTGTTCTTTGGATATAACGTGAAAAAATTCCAAAGGCTGCATATAAGTAGACGCGGCAAAAAGCCCAAATAAGAGGATAGCTAAGCAACAAATGATGACATAATCTTTTGTTGAGAGAGGCATTCCTTTTTTGAAAGCCGCCAATTGATCCGACAATGGCTTGGAGACAAAAGCCTTACTCCCCTCATGGACAGATGGCTGTTGTGATTGATCTCTCATCATACGGATAATCCCCCATGTCTAAAATTCCCACGCTTCAATATTTGACACCACGCGATCAGCGTGACGAAACCGCTTAGCACTCTTCTCATCATGAAGCAAGCGTTAATAATTCCTTTTAAGTATTTTTTTTAATGCCTTGAATATGAGACAACAAGACACTCTCCCACGGCTTATAAGCCCAAACGCGCCTTTTTCCCTCCTGATTGATCACATAACCTTAAAGGACCTCCCCTTAAAGGGCACTGTTTGACAAAACTCAATCAACAACACTTTTTAATTCAAAAAAAACATCCCCTGGAGAAATTTTACCTGCCCGCCATAAACGACATGTTTACCACCGCTTCAATGAAACCGCACCTATACGAGACAAAAGATAATGATCTCTGCCCTCCAAAGGACAAAGATTCTAAAACCCATATCAATTTGTAAACAATCTAATTGCTCTTAGTGGATTCCACCTGCTCATCACTTATGGGCTCCACTTGCATAAGGCTCTACAAACGAGTTCTTTATTTAATATTCGCTGCAGATTTTAAATATTTAACGGATCAAGCGTTGTATGCCTTATGAACCTTATATCACCGCCTCAAATGACAGTATTTTATCGCATAACATAAAAGGATAAAATATTTTCACAAGCTCTTTGTGTCTTGATAAACAACACATTGAATCATCACACCGCGATACTGTAAGATTCTTTCATCACATCCCCATACTGAAATCAACCCAAACCATATCGCTTGCAGATTACAAGAGGGAGAAGCCCGTGTGGAGTAAAAACGGTACAAGAAAGACATGCCTTTTCATGAAGAGTGGCCAAAGCCCGTAAATTGGGAACGAGCAAAGAGGGGGTGCCAGCTTACTCTTTTTATGAAACCTAAAATGAGAGGGCTCAATAAATCCTTCATGGGGCATTTTATCCTTTATTAAGGAGCCCTTCTATTCTTCACGGGCTCCGTCGCGAAATTGAGGTCGAGAACTTTAAGACATGCCTCTTTAAAACAAGCCCGTGAATGCGCAGCTCCAAGGTATGTGATTTGGGTATGTGGTTTGAGACGTTCTGTTTTACGGAAGAGATGTGCCCCCATAGAACAAAAGAAACAATTGATTATCTAAAATACAGCTACAGCACCTTTAAAATTTTTCAATTCTCATTTTAAAATTTCTTAAATTAAAAAAGCGCCTCTTTTAAAATTAATAAAGAAATGTCTCGTATCTCACAAATCCCCCCAGCTTTATACAAATCCCCCCAGCTTTATAAAAGCCTCTCTTATCAAGATATCTTCTTATAAAGCTTCTTTGGATATTGCAGCGCGCCATTTAAAGCGACAGCCACCCCTTCTTATGATAAAATCCATTAAAACGAAAAAAATTATCCTCTATAAATGATGACCATAAAAGGAAGACGCCACACCAGATCACTTGACCCTTCACAATTTATTTTGAACCAATAAACGATTATTTTATTTGAAAATAGAGGATGTCTTATGCTATAATGATAAAAGTGGGTCAGTTCGTTTTCTATTGTTCTCTCCCCCTTCAACACCAAGAGAAGTTCCTCTATAAAGGATAACCTTTAAAGAAGGCTCTATCTATAAAGGACGACTCATAAAGAATAAGAGCTGCTTAAACAGCGTGATGGAGATCAGGTATCTTGGTCCTGCGTTCAAAAACAAAAATCCCAATCCCCCAATAGCCCCCCAAAAAACAAAACCTTTTCAAAGGAGGAATTAAAAAGTTTCTGCAAAGCGCGCGTAAAAAAAAGCCCAATCATTCCCAGATAACTCCCAATAAGCCCTCAATCATTCTATGAAAAAAGACTTTATGAGAAAAAATAAGGAGAGCAACCCCATAGAGCTTTATTTTTTCATTCACATTTGACAAAAATTTCTTTTACTTTTTCCAAAGAAGTTGAGAAATCTGTAGAAAGCAAATTCCTTGGCTATCGATGCTCAAAAGATAAAAATAAGCATGATGGGGGAAAATAACACTGATAGGGTCAAGACAATGCTAGGAAACACCAGATGATCTTTTCGCTCTATCATGTTGCTGTTCTTTACGCTTAAAGACTTCGTTTCTCCTTTGCTCTGCAACGCGGCTTATCCCCCCAAAAAGAATTTTCTTCCCCACAATATTTGTCCCCCGTATTTGCTTCCCCTCACTATTTTCTCCCCCCCCCCCTCAATATTTGCTTCAAGTGCTTTTTACAATCACTGTCCCCCAAAAGTAGACAGTTTATTTTTCATTCAAATGGTTAAGTTCATGAAAATAGGTAAAAAACACGGTAGACCGAAAATAACAGGCAAACTGAGAGAGCCCAATGGCCGTATTTCACGTGCCAAAGGTCTCCGAAAATCTGCATCTCAATCAGCCATTGAAATGCGTGCAAAACGCTTTGGTTTGAGCCTTGAAGAAGCGAAAAATCCGCTTGTGGGGACCTATATTGGACGTCTTTGTTTGCTTGGCTATAAAGAGGATTCATCAGGCATCAGTAAAGAGCAATATGACACAGCGCAACAATACTTGCAAATCAGAAACGACTATTTATGTGCCAAAGGTTTACCAAACGGCTATTATGATGGCTTTAAGCCTAGCACATCTGATGAGAAAGCCAAAAAGCAATGGATTGAAAGAGCAACTCAACGCTATGAAGCGATGCAAGAAGCCATTAAAGAAGCCCAATATCTGCATCGTCAACACAACTTTCATGCGGCATTACAATATCTTGTAAGTGAAGATCAACCACTGCCAACGCTTGTTGGCTCACTGCGTATTATTCTTGATGCCCTTTATAAACATTTTGACTGTTCCAGCCAAAAGCGCCTTCGCTAAAATATCCCTCGTTATCCTCCCCCCAAAAGAACAAAGATTCGATAAGCTCCGCTGCGTTTGCCCCCCTCTTCAACACAGGGATACTTAAAAAAAACTCTTGACGTGCCCTTTTATCGGATTTCCAGATTTAAAATGCACACGTCAAAAAACAAGCCTAAAAAAGTCCCCACGCCCTAAAAAAACACACCACAACCACCCCAAGAAACATATGCCCTCAAAGGACAAGACGGTGTAACAAGACAGCCCCCCTCTTCAGACATCCCCTCCGTTGTAACCAGCCGCTCCTCTCATACACACCGCCCCCAATGGTCATTGCTGTTACAGCCTTAACACTTGAAGTCCACAGAAAGTTTGTCTTTTCATCAGACTTTTGGATTTGCGAACTTAAAACGGCGCGCCCAAAAACAAGCCTCAAAACATCCACCACGTCCTCAAAAGCACTTCACAACCACCCCAAGAAACAGACGACCTCAAAAGACACTATTTCCGGTACAACAAGAGCACCTTCTTCACATATCTCGCTGTGTCGCAACAAGCCGCACGTATCATACACTTGGACCCCCAATGTTGATATCGCGACAATCTGACCATTTGAGACAATTCATAATAGGCATTTTAAGTTCTTTCTTATACAATTCTATAGGTGCATAAAACTTCCACTCTCTCATGAGAGATAAGATATGATTTTGATTCAACATGCGTTTTAAATGAGAAAATTTTACGCTATTTAGATTTCCCATTGAAAATGAATAAAGATAAATTTATCATTATAAATCAATCTATTGATCTTGAAAACAACACCTTAACTTTTTTACAAAGTTAAAAGCTCATGTTTTTAAACCAATGTTTTTACCCCCCAAAAAGCTCCAC
This sequence comes from Bartonella tribocorum CIP 105476, assembly GCF_000196435.1. NCBI lineage: Bacteria > Pseudomonadati > Pseudomonadota > Alphaproteobacteria > Hyphomicrobiales > Bartonellaceae > Bartonella > Bartonella tribocorum. The sequence goes on from NC_010161.1 coordinate 2,211,274, forward strand.
CAACAATCCCTCTCCACTTAACCGCACCATAAGCCTCAATCGCCCACACAATTGCAATGATCTCGCCTTGCCGTAATTCCCCACCAACAGCTGCCAAATTCCAACTTGCCAAATCCCAACATCGACCAACCTCACCGTTTCACCAATAAAGCACAAAGAGCTTCAACACCACAATTTACCCTCCCCTTTTGCCTTTCCTTGTTCAAAAGAAAAAATGGGGCTTTCCCCTATCCCCTTATATTGACCACAATCCCCCATCCCCCCCTCTCCACTTAACCGCACCATAAGCCTCAATCGCCCACACAATTGCAATGATCTCGCCTTGCCGTAATTCCCCACCAACAGCTGCCAAATTTCAACTTGCCAAATCCCAACATCGACCAACCTCACCGTTCCATCAATAAAGCACCAAGAGCTTCAACACCACAATTTACCCTCCCCTTTTGCCTTTCCTTGTTCAAAAGAAAAAATGTGTTTTGCCGCATCAAAAAACTTTTCCATAAAGACAGCATATTTTACGGTACAATCAATGAATGCGCTTTTTCTATAGATTTATTTCTGCGATAAAAAAGCAAAAATAATCGTTTTGCTGTTGACAAAATATGAAAAATCGTATTTAATGACAGATGCGGTAGAGGGGTATTTGTATCCTAATTTCATCATAAAATTTTTCTCTTGTGAGAGGCTGTTATAGATTGTTATAAAACAGTGTGTTTTGCAGCAATGTATAAAATGGTGTGAATTTTTATCATTTGAGAAGATTAACCCGTAACTAAGGGTTTAAAAGTTTACTGTCTGACGGCATCTTCCTTCTTTTTTTAAATTATCTTTCTTTTGCATCACAAAAACCAGTATTTTGAGATATTCAGGGAAAACAGTATCCACGCCCCCCTCTCATAAAACACCCGCAACAAAACATCGTTTCAATAGATCACAAAAAGAGTGAGCAATACGCAAACAGCAATAAGATGAATACGGCTGTTTCTATTGATACACGGCACTTTTTAGCCCCCCACACCTCAAAGCCACACACCTCAAAGCCACACACCTCAAAGCTCCCACACTTCAAAGGATGCGGCTTTTAAATCCACGTCGCTTTGTAAAGAAACAATGGTTTTTAGCAAGTTGCACTTTTGATCCACAAACCTTTCCCTTTCCCCATGCTCTTCACTCAAGACTTAAAAGCACAATACACAAGCTTAAAAACAGACCCACGCCCCTCACCACCATACCCACGATAACCACACCAGTCTCTCCTATCAACAACGATATCGGCAACAATCTTAGCCGTCCCCCCTATACGACAAAAACCATGGCACCCAATCACCAGCAAAATCACCAACAATACCGCGATGGACCACGCTTATCATGCATCAGCCCAACACCCAGCCTCCAATGGTCATGCCGTAACAACCTTAACACTTGCGATCCACAGAAAATTTGCCTTTTTATCGGACTTTTGGATTTGCAAACTTAAAACACGCGCCCAAAAACAAGCTTAAAAACAGACCCACGCCCCTCACCACCATACCCACGATAACCACACCAGTCTCTCCTATCAACAACGATATCGGCAACAATCTTAGCCGTCCCCCCCTATACGACAGCCCCCCTATACGACAAAAACCATGGGACCCAATCACCAGCAAAATCACCAACAAAACCGCGATGGACCACGCTTATCATGCATCAGCCCAACACCCAGCCCCTACTAACACGACTCCATCAAAAAAAACACAAGGTCCCAAAACCAATACCAACCATCTCTCCCAGGGGAAACACCTTACTCTTTCGCACCACTGCCCCTTTTTTCAAAAGAGCAAGAGAATTATGAAACGCAACGCAACCTTTATGGGAAAATTTTTATAGAGAGGAGCCAATCAACAGCCACTCTAAAAGCCCCCTACCCTTCAACGATACTAAAAACCTATCAAGGAGACTTATCTTATATCACAACACCTCAAAGGACCGTGTTTTACGGCATAGCAGTATTTTACAGCATAGCGGGATCATTTGGTAACATGATGATTTTTCCGGAAAAAAATCCAAAAGAATGTTCTTAAAAAAATAGGCATTGTTGTATAACAAACACCGATTGCGGATAATTTCATTTTTTCACACGGAAAACTGTTGAAAAAAGCTATCATCTCTTCATTGAAATGAGCCATGCAATAGAAATAACTTAAAATATAAAGATAACGTTGCCCTCTAGACTTCTGACAATTTTTCCAGATTTTACAACTGTAAAAAATCCGCAGATTTTTAAAATTAAGAAAGCTTTTGGTTTTAAAATCCTGCTTATAAAAACACCAAAAGTACGATTTTTTTCCTTAATTTTCAAGAGCCCAAGACTTTCTTTTCAAACATTATTTGGTCAAAATATCAGAAAATAATATAGCCTATCGATCATCAAGAAAAAGGTTGATATGATGAAACCACAAGATTCACAAGACTCCCCCCCTCATTCATCACAAATACCAGAAGGTGCAAGTGCAGATGCCTCATTAGAAAGCCTTGCAACACATTTAGAACAGCTTAATATCGAAAAAATAAATTATACCCCTTTCAACCGTGCGGAATTAAAAGATATCATTGCAGGTTTAGAACAGCATAATGCCGATGGAAGTTGGATTAAAAACTATTATGATATTTTAGATCTTTACATGATGCCAGCTTTGGTCGATCAAGCAAATCGTAAATATCCAGAGATGAATCTCAAACTTACAAGCCCTCCTAACGGCTTTGCCCTCGCCCTCAAAGACACACTCGAAAGCGGCATAAAATCTTCCAGATTTATTGTTAATGCACATGATAGAGGTATCCATTTTGCGGTTGTTGATCATCAAACCATTGATGATAAAATATCTTTGATCTTTTTTGAACCGACCTCACTGCGTGACACACTTCCCGCATTACTCGCATTAAGAACGCGACAATCCCTTGAGCATTACCCATTTCCTCCTATTCATTTTGCCATGGCGGAAATGGACATTCAACGAAGCTCCTCTGAATGTGGGATGTTCAGTTTAAGCCTCGCCAAAAAGCTTTACCTTGAATCTCAAAAATTAGAAAGACTGCACAAAGATAATGTTAAGGGCGTATTATTTGAACCAGACACGCCTTTACCGGCTGAAAAGTTAGATCCCTATCTTCCTCCTCGTTTATATAAACACGTACAAGGAAGAAGACGCCTTATGGAATATTTACAATCCAATCCGGGTGCTGAACGTGAAACAGTCAACAAAAAAGGGGAAACTCTTGTCGAGAGATTTGAGAAAAACTTAGTGAAAACGGAAACAAAAACAGCCTCTATTTCACAACACAGAAAAAGAGCAACGGAATACAAATCTCTCATGCTGTAATGAATTTACTCTATCCATAAAGAATGAAACAATGCTGCTTTACGGCTAAGATTGCGATAAGCAAAAAGGTTTTTCCATTTGTAAGATAAAGAGACAAGAAATTTGTCTTCTTAAAGACAAACCGTCATTATTCTAACAAAATTTTATAAAAATCAGCCCAGAGCCCATATTTTAAAACTTTGAAGCAACAAAAAGCACGCGCAAGTTTTGGAAAGCCCCGCCTCTACTTTCTTACAAAAACAGCTAAAAAATGATCTTTTTTCCTTAATTTTCAAGCGACAAAGGCTTTTTTTCAAAACATCATTTGGTCAGAATTTAAGAAAATAATATTGGCCTATCGCCCCTCAAGAGAAAGGTTAATAGTATGAAACCACAAGATTCATCCCCCCCTCGTTCCTCACACATGCAAGAAGGAGCAAGTGCACAAGGAGAAGCCAGCGCGGAAGAATCTTTAGAAGAGCTTATTGCCCGTTTAATGCACAGTTCCGTTCAAACAGAAGAAGAAAATGTTGCCCCTAGTTCTGAAGAATTAAAAGCGATTATTGCCGGCTTAGAAGATGATCTTGCCACGGGTCATTGGATTAACTCTTATTATGAAGATACCGATATTAGAGTGATGCCCGCTCTCGTCAAAAAAGCCAACAGCAAATATCCGGACATGAATCTCAAATTGGCTCTTACAGCAGAAGAGTTTTCTCACGCAATAAAAGAAGTCGTTGAGAGCGACGCAAAATCTGCCCGATTTATCGTCAATTCAGGAAGCAAAATCCACTTTGCCGTCCTTGACTATCAAAAATTTGATGACAAAATCTCTTTGATTATGCTTGAACCAACAACATTTCAAAATATCGCTGCTGCGAAACTAGGGATAAAAATAAATCAAACCCTGGAAACTCTTCAACTGCCTCCTTATTCTTTTACCATGGCGGAAATGGATATTCAACGAAGCTCTTCTGAATGTGGGATGTTCAGTTTAAGCCTTGCCAAAAAGCTTCATACCGAATCTCAAAAATTAGAAAGACTGCATAAGGATAATGTTAAGGGTGTCTTATGTGACCCCAATTCATCTTTATCTGCTGAAAAATTAGATTCCTATCTACCCGTTAGTTTGTACAAACATACGCAAGGGCGAAGACGTCTTGAACAATATCTAAAAACCAATCCGCAAGCGATTGATGAAACAGTCAACAAAAAAGGTGAAACTATAAGAGAGAGATTTGAAAAAAACTTAAAGGAAGAAGGAGCAAAAAACGTCTCTGTTTCTCCCCATAAAAAAAGGATTACGGAATACAAATCTTTGACAATATAATGGATATTTTTTTCATCAAGCACAAAGCGCTGCTTCTTTACGGCAAGGGTTACTGTGCGTACATCTTCTTTTCATTTGTAAGAAGAAAAGACAAAACGGCAAACAAGTTGTCTGTTAAGAGCAAAACACCCTTATTTTATCAAAATCCGCGCATTTTAAAGCCTATCTTTTAAAAGTTTGAAGAGCTCCACCGCACCCTGATGAAAGCTCGACAAGACGCTCTTATCGCCTCACCTTTTCAAAAATAAAGGCTTTTTTTCAAAAAATTGTTTAGCCAAAATGTAAGAAAATAATTATTCTCTACCGATTATCAATCCAAAGGTTCATAGAATGAAACCACAAGATTCAAAAGACGTTTCCCCTCGTTCCTCACCAACACAAGAAGGGGCAAGTGCACAAGAAGAAACAAATGCCAATGAATCCTTAGCAAGCCTTATTGCTCGTTTACAAAAAAACGCCCTAGAAGAAGAAAATATTCCCCCTCATTCTGAAGAATTAAAAGTGATTATTGCCGGCTTAGAAGATGATCTCGTCACGGGTCATTGGATTTTTGCCGATTATGAAGATACCGATATTAGAGTGATGCCCGCTCTCGTGGAACAAGCCAATCGCAAATATCCGGACATGAATCTGAAATTAGCTCTTACAGCTGAAAAACTTACCTACGCCCTCAAAGAAACAATAGAGAGCGGCGCAAGATCTTGCCAATTTATTGTCAATATGGGAAGCAGAATCCATTTTGCAGCGATGGATTATAAAATCGTTGATGACAAAATCTCTTTGATCATGTTTGAACCGACAACATTTCAAAATATCGCTGCTGCGAAACTAGGGATAAAAATAAATCAAACCCTGGAAACTCTTCAACTGCCTCCTTATTCTTTTACCATGGCGGAAATGGATATTCAACGAAGCTCTTCTGAATGTGGGATGTTCAGTTTAAGCCTTGCCAAAAAGCTTCATACCGAATCTCAAAAATTAGAAAGACTGCATAAGGATAATGTTAAGGGTGTCTTATGTGACCCCAATTCATCTTTATCTGCTGAAAAATTAGATTCCTATCTACCCGTTAGTTTGTACAAACATACGCAAGGGCGAAGACGTCTTGAACAATATCTAAAAACCAATCCGCAAGCGATTGATGAAACAGTCAACAAAAAAGGTGAAACTATAAGAGAGAGATTTGAAAAAAACTTAAAGGAAGAAGGAGCAAAAAACGTCTCTGTTTCTCCCCATAAAAAAAGGATTACGGAATACAAATCTTTAATGATGTAATTGACATTTTTTCTCTATTCGCTCTTCATCAAAGAACGAAGCAATGCTATTTTACAGTGAAGATTTCTCTAAGCACACCAGCTTTCATGTTCGTAAAACAAAAAGAGCAAACAACGTGCTTTTTAAAAGCCCCCTCTCTTTAAATTATATCAAAATTCCAAAGCTCTTATTGGCTCAAAGCTCTTTTTAACAACGATCCTATTGAGATAGGTAAAACGCTGGACCTATGAAATACTTTCATCTTCGGCAAAAACCTGCGTCTTGTTTTCTAAGGGTGCCCGCTTTATCTCAAGCACCTCCATGCCATACGACCAACATAACCGCAATAAACCACGCTTATTGTGCATCAACCCAACACCCGCCTCCACCAACAAGACTCTATCAAAAAAACCAGTACAAGACCTCAAAACAAACCCCAAACCATCTACCAAGGAAAAACACCGGCACAAACAACCCACTTTAACTCTTACAACACAATTTACTGTTTTGCACCACAGCTCCTTTTCTCAAAAGAGCAAAAGAATGATGACACGCAAAGCAACCTTTAAAGCAACCTTTATTGGGAAGTTTTTACAAGACACCAGCAATTAACTGCCACTTCTAAAAATCCACACCCCATACCACCATCCCTACGATAACTACCCCCCATCAACAACGATATCGGCAACACTCTCACCTCTCACACCACCCGCTATACGACAGACACCATAGTCCCAGTCACCAAACAACCGCAATAAACCACGCTTATTGTGCATCAACCCAACACCCGCCTCCACCAACAAGACTCTATCAAAAAAACCAGTACAAGACCTCAAAACAAACCCCAAACCATCTACCAAGGAAAAACACCGGCACAAACCATTATTCACTTGGCCACTATTATTCACTTGAAATGTCATAACCAACCTTTTGATTTCATCACAGTTTCACGTCTCTTCTATTTTTGAAGTGTGAAAAAATTCATCTTTAATCTGTCAACCAGCCTCACTTTAAAGTGAGGCTTTATTTTATGGAGAAGCAAATGAGGAAAATATCATCAGAAGGGCTTGCACTCATTAAACAATGGGAAGGATTGCGTTTACAGGCCTATAAAGATGCCATCGGGGTGTGGACAATCGGCTATGGTCATACCAGCACGGCTGGTAAACCGTTTGTTCACAAAGGCATGATTATCACGGAAAAACAAGCCGAAGAAGTTCTTTCTCACGATTTAAGACAATTTGAGAATACCGTTGAAAAAAATGTGACGGTTTCCTTAACAGATGAACAATTCGCTGCACTCGTATCGTTTTGCTATAATGTAGGGACAGCAGCATTTTGCAAGTCGACCCTGCTCAAAAAACTTAATAACAGCGAATATGAAGCTGTTCCTTCTGAATTACAAAAGTGGACCAAAGCAGGAGGAAAGCGTCTTCACGGTCTTGTGCACCGTCGTGCAGCAGAAGCGGGGTTATGGGCAAAAGGGGCTTATGTTTCTCCCAACTATCAAACCGTGGAAACAAAAGAACCCATGGGTTTTTTCAGAGCAGAAGCCTTAACACCCATTATTGGTTCTTTTTCTGGACTTGGAGGCTTATTAGCAGGCAATGGTCCCATCCAATGGGCCTTGGCAACCATCATGATTTTAGCCGCCTGTGTTGGCATTTTTTTTGTAGCAAAACGCTTTCGGGAGCAGCGCTTATGATGGGATGGATGAAAAAAAATTTGACGATAACAGGAGCGGTTCTAGCGGCTACTTTTATCGCTTTAGCAAAAGCTTTTACACTTGGAAAGAAGATTGAACAGCAAAAACAAACAGAACAAACGCTAAAGTCATCAACAACACGGCTAGAGGTGGAAAATGAAATTAATCAAAAAAGTGATCCTGATGTACGGGCTGCTCTTACTCACTGGTTGCGCCATAAAAACAATCAATGAGTCTTCGTCTTGCATTGGTTGGATGCCCATTTATTTAGACCAAAAAGATCTCAAAAACATCAGTTCAAATCTCGCCAGAGATATTTTAAAGCATAACAAACAAGGGGAAGGCTTGTGTGGGTGGAAACATGGCTAGAAAAAAAGTAGAAAAACAAACAGAGCTTACAGAAAAGGAAAAAGAAATTCTTCAAGAAATCATCATGACTTATAAAAGTATCAAAGTGATGTCACGCTATACGAAATGGATTATATTCATTATTTTCCTCTTAGTGCTTGATTTTTCACGCATTATGGATGCGTTAGCAAGTATTTTTACACAAAAATCAAATATTCAGCTCTAAAATAAACAATCAAACATGAGACGTGTTCAATTTTTTTAAACAACATCCATTATTTTTTGAAAATAGGGAGTTTTTATTGATGATTTTTCACGTCTCATGAAGAAGTTTACACGCTTTACAAACGCTATTATGTGATGAATTTTCAGGCATCATAGCGACATTAATGCTATCGGCATGAAAAGAGATTTTAAAAAAAATCATGCAGACGAAACTTAAGCGAATGCAAGAGAATAATCTTGAAAAACAAACATGCCAACGTGCATTTTTTTAAATAACGTATTGATATACAGAGAATTTTATCTTCATCATCCATACCATTAAAACCACTCAAAGAGTTTTCTTTTAAATAAACGCATCAGTAAGCAACAAAAATCATCTTATGAGATACACCCCTCCATCTTTTATGAAGCATAAAGGGAATCTCCTATAAGTTCCATACACTTCATGGAAGCATTATACCACAGCCCCCCGCACCACGCACACCAACCAGCCTCATACCACAGCACCACACACCACCCCCTATACGACAGATACCATAGCCTCTATCCCCAACACAACCGCAATAAACCACGCTTATTGTGCATCAACCCACCCCCCGCCTCCACCAACAAGACTCTATCGAAAAACCAGTACAAGACCTCAAAAAAAAACCAAACCATCTACCAAGGAAAAACACCGGCACAAACAACCCACTTTCTCTTGCAACACAATTTACTTTTTCGCACCACAGCTCCTTTTCTCAAAAGAGCAAAAGAATGATGACACGCAAAGCAACCTTTATTGGGAAGTTTTTACAAGACACCAGCAATTAACTGTAACTTCTAAAAACACCACCCCCGTACCACCCACCATACCACACACCATCCCCCGTATCACGGCACCAATCCCCCGCACACCACGCACCAGTGCCATCACGCAATAGGCTTGAAAGCACAAGGTCTCTTTTCTACTGCTTTCTGTAAATTTGCAAAATCGTAAAAACGTAGAGCTGTAAAATGAACCATAAGAATGTGCACTTTAACCCCCATACCACACACCAACCCTCGCACAACGCACCACCCCCTATACGACAGACACCATAGCCTCTATCCCCAACACAACCGCAATAAACCACGCTTATTGTGCATCAACCCAACACCCGCCTCCACCAACAAAATTCTATCAAAAAAAACAAAACAAGATCTCAAAACAAACCCCAAACCATCTACCAAGGAAAAACACCGGCACAAACAACCCACTTTAACTCTTGCAACACAATTTACTTTTTCGCACCACAGCTCCTTTTCTCAAAAGAGCAAAAGAATAATGACACGCAAAGCAACCTTTATTGGGAAGTTTTTACAAGACACCAGCAATTAACTGTAACTTCTAAAAACACCACACACCATACCACAGCACCAACTCCCGCACCACGCACACCAACCAGCGCCATCACGCACCAGCCCCCGTACCACAGCACCACGCACCAGCCCCGTATCACGGCACCAATCCCCCGCACACCACGCACCAGTGCCATCACGCAATAGGCTTGAAAGCACAAGGTCTCTTTTCTACTGCTTTCTGTAAATTTGCAAAATCGTAAAAACGTAGAGCTGTAAAATGAACCATAAGAATGTGCACTTTAACCCCCATACCACACACCAACCCTCGCACAACGCACCACCCCCTATACGACAGACACCATAGCCTCTATCCCCAACACAACCGCAATAAACCACGCTTATTGTGCATCAACCCACCCCCCGCCTCCACCAACAAAATTCTATCAAAAAAAACAAAACAAGATCTCAAAACAAACCCCAAACCATCTACCAAGGAAAAACACCGGCACAAACAACCCACTTTAACTCTTGCAACACAATTTACTTTTTCGCACCACGGCTCCTTTTCTCAAAAGAGCAAAAGAATAATGACACGCAAAGCAACCTTTATTGGGAAGTTTTTACAAGACACCAGCAATTAACTGTAACTTCTAAAAACACCACACACCATACCACAGCACCAACTCCCGCACCACGCACACCAACCAGCGCCATCACGCACCAGCCCCCGTACCACAGCACCACGCACCAGTGCCATCACGCAATAGGCTTGAAAGCACAAGGTCTCTTTTCTACTGCTTTCTGTAAATTTGCAAAATCGTAAAAACGTGGAGCTGTAAAATGAACCATAAGAATGTGCACTTTGTAAGAAAAATGACGGGTGTAATAAGGGAGGTCTGGAAAAAGGCACAAATGAAAGGGATGAAATAGCGTGCTGCTCGTAGAGACATCAGAGCTGTGATATATTGGGAGCTATAAGGATAGACTATTAAAGATAGAGGGTTAAAGCAAAGATAAGGCGAAGCTTTTTTTCCACGTAAAAAAACCGCTTTCCAGAACAAAAAAATAATTGAAAAATTTTTCTTCTGAGAAGCTGATTTACGCAACAACTATACTTTATTTCAACCCCCAAAAAACCTTTTTAAAATTACTTGATAAAGCAGAGCATTGCATATTTCTTATTGCGATTGAAATAAGGAATAATACTTTTTGAATGAACTTAATAATTAAAATGGAAATTAGCTGAGCACAAGAGTTTTTCGATTTATACCGGTATAGGCCAATGTTTTTTCCAAACCGAATATTGCGTAATACAGTTAAATTGATTTTACAATTATAAAGTTGTAAATCTTTAGACTTTTTACAAAAGACTAATTTTCTTGAATATAAATAAGGTACATAATAACAATATGAGGAGGATATACTGTTGCGGCAAAGCTTAATGTAGAGACAGAGATTTTAGCATCAGATTTTTCAATTTTGTTAAGAGAACTAGAAAAGAATGGTTTTTCTTTTAAAGAAGGAAAACTTGATTAGTGCGTCAGATTCGATTTTTGATCTTAAAAAATTATGGGTACCTGTAACACCTATTATACATATTATCCAGAATTGCAATAGCCCTTGTATCATGTGCGATTGCTGGAAGATTAAGGAAAAAAATTGGCATACTCCAGAAAGTTTAATCCCCTTATTTAGAATGTTGAAAGAAAAAGGAGCGGCCTCAGTGATGCTTTCTGGGGGAGAACCTTTAATGCATCCGAAGCTTAAAGATATTTTATTAACGTTAAATGAACTAGGTCTGCCTGTTGAATTAAATACCAATGGCATCTTATTGCATAAAAATTTATGGATTTCACAGTATGACATAAAAGAAATTGTTATTTCTATGGATTCGATGAGTATCCAAGGATATTATGATATACGGGGGGCGAATAAATTTGATCGCGTGTGGAAAAACATTGAAACAGTTAAGAATCTTCAACCTCTGCAAAGTATAGGAATAAGAGCGACAGTTACCAAAGAGATTCTAGAAAATATTATTAATTTTATTGATTTTTGTATAAGCAAAGATGTCGATTATATCGGATTCAGCCCGCTCGATACATCGTCATTTAGTTTTTCTAGAAAAAATAATACAAACGATCGATCTAAGGCTTTAAGAAACAAAATTCTTCCGCAAAACGCTTCACTTTTTCATTTGAGAGATGAATTATCAAGGAAAGAATCCCCCCTCCAGATTTATATAGATAAAAAGTTCCAAGAAAGGAAAATCTCATGGACGTCACAAAATTTTGTAAATTGTATTAATTATTACTTAGGCGAAAATTCTACGTACGTTTCGTCGCCGTTAATGTGTTTATTTCCATTTTCATCCTTGGTATTGGACGATAATGGAGATTTAAAAAATTGCTTTTATTCAGAAGCTTTTGGGAATCTACAAAATTATGAGGCAATAGATTGGTCTGCTCAAAGCGTTTTAAAATCTTTGAAAGAATCTGGTGCATGGAGCGGATGTCGTGGGAAGGTATTTTGTGGATAAGGTTAAGCAATTTAAGATTTATAGTGTTAGCAAGTCTACTGCTCTCGTGGTTGCTGTTTTACCACTTTTTTTGTCGGAAAAATTGCATTTGTCGCAAGCGGATATTGTTTTAATCGGGAGTTATTTTTTATTGCTTCCTTTGATCTTAGAAGTCCCCTTGGGTTTATTATCAGATGTTTATGGAAGTAAGCGCGTTATTTATACTGGGCTGTTTTTCTTTCTTTGCGGTTTTTTAGCTCTTTTTATGAATTATGCATATTTTGCTTACGCCACTTATTTGTTGTGTATTACATTAGCAGCCGCTTGTTTCTCAGGTGCGGAAGATAGTTTACTTTTTTCTGTAGTCCCAAAGCATCGCACACTGTTTTCCGTTAAGTCTGAAGTGGCTGCTGTTACCTATAGTGTGACAACGGTACTTATTTTTTTAGGGGGAATACTTTATTATGTACATCCTGCATTGCCTGTGATTTTTCAAGTCCTTTCATTAATTTTTGCTATTTTTATGTTTTCAAAACTGACGAAGGGATTAGATAGTTTTCATATCAACGCTCATCCGAGTATTTTCACAGTTCTGTGCACCAGCCGTAAAGAAGTCAAAAATCCTTATCGCTTCACTCTTATTTTTTTAAGTGCAGTTTCAGCTTTTGCTATTTTGGTTAATAATCGAACTATTTCTATCGCATTTTCTGATTTTTTGCCATTTCAACCTGCTATTTTGGTTTCGATTATTTTTATCATTGGGAATTTTTTTTCAGCAAGTTCCAATATATTGTTTCAGAAGTATTTTTCAAAGTTTCAAAATCCTATTTTTCCCGTCTTAATGATTGGTTGTATGGTAACCATTGCTTTTTTTCTCATGTCATTTCAAATCATTGGGGCTCTTATATTAGGATTTTTACTGCTATGTGTTTTTAAATCTGCTTATCGATCTTATTTGTCGTCTCTTCTTATAAATTCACTGATTGATCCCAAAGCTATCGCGACTGTTTTATCATTTACAGCCATTATTACAGCTGTTGTATCCTTTGCATTCAGTTTTTTATACGGTCATATTTTTTCAACATTCTGGCAAGCTAATTTGTGGTTGGCAGTGGTTATGGCTGTGATTTTTGGGGTGTCTGCTTTAATTATTTTTGTCAAAAAACAAGAAATCATTTGGTTACAGCCTGAAAATGCACAATCGTCAAAACAACATTTCTTGAAACGCAAGCATCAAGAGTTTTGCTATGGGCAAATTTATCCGGAAGCATCGTGCATTAATGAAAACATCAAGGATGGCTCTTTTCGACAAAGTCTCTATCCTGCACCAAATTTGATAACACTTTGCGATGAAGTCGTCGAATGGGAGTTTATCCGGGGTACTGTATTAAGCCAAATGGATTTGCTCCATCAAAAGGCGATTATTGATCAAATCAATAAGATCTTTCAAGATCGATTAAGCAAGAATATAATCTTATCACATGGAGATTTACATCCTGATAATATCATTGTTACTCCTGAGAATTCTTTTATGGTCGTGGATTGGGATTTATGTCAAGAAGCCAGTCCGGAATTGGATATCTTAACATTTTTCACCAGTCCAAGATTATCTCTCAATTTAGAAGAACGGATAGACTATATTTCTCATTTGCTGTCGATATCAAAGGATGAAGCTTTACCAATGATAAAAGCGTTTGTGGCTAAAAAAATTTCTGATCTTTGTCTATACCAAAATATTTTCATGAAACAATTAGTATTGGATTATATGAACTTGAATAAGGAATTTCATGGGCAATAATATTGTAATTTGTAATGAAAATTGCAGTGCGGGCTGCAATCATTGTCCCTATTCGATGCCTCATGCAGCCGCATGTTTGAGACAAGGATTAAGGCATATAAGTGCTTTTTCTGCTGTTCCTGCTTTTGTATGCCAAAGAGGAGCAAGGGTATTTCGTATCTCTGTTTGTGTAATCTTTGAAACGGGTAAACAGCCTAGTTTAGGGAGAATATAAAGACGTAAAGGTGAAAACCATTTACCATTTTGACCATCACCTTTTAATTCGGCTTTACGGCTTTCAAAAGCATCCATGACAATATCTTTTAAATAATGAAGATGGCGCATTGCTTCACGCTTTTGTTTATTGCGTTCTTGAATAGGATCACGCCCCTCACGTAAAACCGAACGCCACCCAGTTGCCCATTCACGGCCTTGTTTTAAAGAAACGTTTCGCAACGCACCCAATCCCATTTCACGACGGCGCCCGTGAAGGGTATAGCAGTAAATCCATTAAGCACCTTCATCTTTACGTTTATGAAGAAGCAAGCCGGCACCATCACACTATTTGCCAACCCGTGGGTGTTGCCGACAGATCTTGGCACTTCAGACGATTCATAAGAGCCATTTTTACTCCTTTCTTATACAAATTTGATTCACACACTCATCCCTCTTGTGATGTGCAAATGAGTGGTTTTGATTGATTCAACATAAACAGCTTTGAAATGAGAGAATCTTGCGTTATTCGAGGGTCTAATTCAATATAAATAACGATAGATTATCATTATAAATCAATGTGTTATCAAGAATAAGAAGAAGAAAAGAAAAAGACAAAAAAAAACGGGTCAAAAAGACCCGTTTCTTGATTATCTCTAGGGAAAAGAGCTTAGAAATCCATTCCGCCCATTCCACCCATTCCACCAGCCGGCATTGGAGGCATTGGAGTATCTTTCTTTGGCATTTCAGCCACCATTGCTTCTGTTGTGATCAGAAGGCTGGCAATTGAAGCCGCATTCTGAAGCGCAGAACGCACCACCTTCACAGGATCAACAATTCCCAAAGCAATCAAATCACCAAATTCACCGGTTGCGGTATTGTAACCATATGTATCGGCATTATTTTCCAACACCTTACCCACAATAATCGCTGCTTCTTCACCAGCATTGGTGGCGATTTGGCGTGCTGGAGCCTGGAGAGCACGACGAACGATATTAATACCAGCTTCTTGGTCAGGATTACCTCCCTTAACGGTCAACGCACTTGCTGCACGCAACAATGCAGTACCACCACCAGCAACAATACCTTCTTCCACAGCCGCCCGTGTTGCATTCAACGCATCATCCACACGGTCTTTCTTTTCTTTCACTTCAACTTCTGTTGCGCCACCCACACGGATAACAGCAACACCACCAGCGAGTTTAGCAAGTCTTTCTTGCAATTTTTCACGATCATAGTCAGAAGTTGTTTCTTCAATCTGCGCTTTAATCTGATTGACGCGTGCGGTAATTTCAGCCTTTTGTCCAGCACCATCAATAATGGTGGTGTTTTCTTTAGAAATATTCACTTTCTTTGCACGTCCAAGCATATCCAAAGTGACATTTTCAAGCTTAATGCCGACATCTTCAGAAATCACCTGTCCCGATGTCAAGATAGCGATATCTTCAAGCATTGCTTTACGACGATCACCAAAGCCAGGCGCTTTTACAGCAGCAATTTTCAAACCACCGCGCAATTTGTTGACCACGAGCGTTGCCAAAGCTTCACCTTCCACATCTTCAGCAATGATAAGAAGGGGTTTGCCAGACTGAACAACGGCTTCCAAAACGGGAAGCAAGGATTGCAAATTAGACAGTTTCTTTTCGTGAATGAGAATGTAAGGATCATCAAGATCTGCAACCATTTTCTCAGCATTCGTGACGAAGTAAGGGGAAAGATAGCCACGATCAAACTGCATTCCTTCCACGACTTCCAATTCCGTTTCAGCCGTTTTAGCTTCTTCTACGGTAATAACGCCTTCATTGCCCACTTTTTCCATGGCATCAGCAATCATTTTACCGATTTCAGCAGCACCATTGGCCGAAATGGTTCCAACTTGCGCAATTTCTGCAGAAGTTTGGATTTTTTTAGCTTTTTTGAAAAGATTAGCCACCACTTCATCCACAGCAGCATCAATTCCGCGTTTAAGATCCATAGGGTTCATGCCCGCAGCAACGGCTTTGACACCTTCTTGTACGATAGCTTGTCCCAAAACAGTTGCCGTTGTTGTTCCATCCCCAGCAATATCATTGGTTTTAGAAGCAACTTCGCGCAACATCTGCGCACCCATATTTTCGAACTTATCTTCCAGTTCGATTTCCTTTGCAACGGATACACCATCTTTTGTGATACGCGGCGCACCAAATGATTTATCGATCACCACATTGCGCCCTTTAGGGCCGAGTGTCACCTTAACCGCATTAGCAAGGATGTCGACACCGCGCAACAAACGCTCACGCGCTTCACGGCCAAATTTGACTTCTTTAGCAGCCATTTAATTTCTCCTTGGAGTTTTTCTCAAAATAGTACACAATGAAAATTTGAGCGCTTTTAATTAGCCCATAATTCCCATAATGTCAGATTCTTTCATGATTAAGAGGTCTTCCCCATTAATCTTGACTTCAGTTCCAGACCATTTTCCAAACAAAATACGGTCCCCTGTTTTGACTTCTAAAGGCACGCGCTTTCCGTTATCGTCGAGAGCGCCATTGCCAACAGCAATAACTTCACCTTCTTGTGGTTTTTCTTTTGCTGTATCCGGAATGATAATCCCACCAGCGGTTTTATTTTCAGATTCAACCCGACGAACAACGACACGGTCGTGAAGTGGGCGGAATTGTATATTAGCCATGTTTTAAATCCTTAAAACTGAACATAATTGCATTAATCTTAGAAAGCTCTTGCTAGCACTCTTAAGTCATGAGTGCTAACACTATCCAAGATATAAAATCGGCTTTTCTCAATGTCAAGGATAGCCATAAAATAATTTCTCTATAAATGAGACTTCCATGTCTTGCTTCTTCTTGCACTTTCGCGTTATCTAGCTTTTTTAAGAACCCGTGAACAAAAAAGGATCTTATCATGGTTGAAACACGTCAGGAAACGGATAGCTTTGGAACGATTTCGGTCCGCCAAGATCGTTATTGGGGGGCACAAACTGAACGTTCTCTGCATAATTTTAATATTGGCACTGAAAAGCAGCCCCTTACCATCATTTATGCCTTAAGCCTTATCAAAAAAGCGGCTGCTCTTGTCAATATGGACAAAGGCAAACTTTCCCCCAAGATTGGAAAAGCGATTGTCACTGCTGCCGATGAAGTTCTCTCTGGCGCCTTCGATACGCATTTTCCCCTTTCTGTTTGGCAAACAGGCTCAGGGACACAAAGCAATATGAATGTCAACGAAGTGATTGCCAACCATGCGAGCATGCTTTTGGGGGGCAAACTGGGAAGCAAAAAGCCTGTTCATCCCAATGACCATGTCAATATGAGTCAATCATCAAACGATTCCTTTCCCACAGCACTGCACATTGCCACCACGCTGCAAACGCGCCAACATCTTTTTCCTATTCTTGAAGCACTCATTACCACTTTCAAGAAAAAAGAAGAAGAATTTGCCGACATTATCAAAATTGGACGCACCCATACACAAGATGCAACCCCCTTAACGCTTGCACAAGAATTTTCAGGCTATCGGGTCGCCCTAGAAGCCAATCTTCGTCGTATTGAAACAGCCCTTGCTGATGTTCAAATGCTTGCTCAAGGTGGAACAGCTGTCGGAACAGGGCTCAACGCTCCAAAAGGTTTTGACGTTGCCTTTGCACAAACCATCAGCACCCTCACAGGAATATCCTTTAAGACAGCGCACAATAAATTTGAAGCGCTTGCCCATCATGGCGCACTTGCACATTTCCACGGAAGCTTGAATGCCCTCGCTGCTGATCTCTTTAAAATTGCCAATGACATTCGGTTTTTAGGCTCTGGCCCCCGTTCCGGCTTAGGCGAACTCAACCTCCCTGAAAATGAACCTGGCTCTTCTATTATGCCCGGCAAGATCAACCCCACCCAGTGTGAAGCTATGACCATGGTTGCAGCCCAAGTTTTTGGTAATCATACCAGCGTAACCTTTGCCGCCAGCCAAGGGCACTTTGAACTCAACGTCTATAAACCCGTTATTGGCTATAACGTTTTACAATCGATTACCCTTCTTGGTGATTGCATGCGTTCTTTTGATATGCATTGCATTCAAGGATTACGCGCCAATCGTGTTCATATTCACGCACTCATGGAGCGCTCACTGATGTTAGTCACCGCTCTTGCCCCAGAAATTGGTTATGAAAAAGCCGCGGAAATTGCTAAGGCAGCGCACAAAAATGATACAACACTACGCACCGAAGCCCTCAAAGCAGGTGTTTCTGGAGAAGATTATGACCGGCTGGTTGATCCCAAAAAGATGATTGCTCCGCAATAAAGAATCCTTAAGAGAAAATGCAAACTTCTTAAATCTTATTCATCAAAACTATCGGGGCACCCACGCCCCGATAGTTTTGATTATAATTCTCCCCAGTGTTCATTTTAAACGCTTATCCCGTTCTAGCTCTTGACCCCAAGGAAGAAGAGTTCTTGGAGCAGAACACAACGCCCCGAAAGGTTTTGACGTTGCCTCTGCTCAAAACAATCCGCACCCTCATTATGCATTGCATTCAAGAATTACGCGCCAATCGTGTTCATATTCACGCACTCATGGAGCGCTCACCGATGTGAGTCACCGCTCTTGCCCCAGAAATTGGTTATGAAAAAGCCGCGGAAATTGCCAAAGCAGCGCATAAAAATGATACAACACTACGCACCGAAGCCCTCAAAGCAGGTGTTTCTGGAGAAGATTATGACCGGCTGGTTGATCCCAAAAAGATGATTGCTCCGAAATCAAAGAATCCTTAAGAGAAAATGCAAACTTCTTAAATCTTATTCATCAAAACTATCGGGGCACCCACGCCCCGATAGTTTTGATTATAATTCTCCCCAGTGTTCATTTTAAACGCTTATCCCGTTCTAGCTCTTGACCCCAAGGAAGAAGAGTTCTTGGAGCAGAACACAACGCCCCGAAAGGTTTTGACGTTGCCTCTGCTCAAAACAATCCGCACCCTCATTATGCATTGCATTCAAGAATTACGCGCCAATCGTGTTCATATTCACGCACTCATGGAGCGCTCACCGATGTGAGTCACCGCTCTTGCCCCAGAAATTGGTTATGAAAAAGCCGCGGAAATTGCCAAAGCAGCGCATAAAAATGATACAACACTACGCACCGAAGCCCTCAAAGCAGGTGTTTCTGGAGAAGATTATGACCGGCTGGTTGATCCCAAAAAGATGATCACTCCGAAATCAAAGAATCCTTGAGAGAAAATGCAAACTTCTTAAATCTTATCCAACAAAACTATCGCGGCACCCACGCCCCGATAGTTTTGATTATGATTCTCCCCAGTGTTCATTTTAAACGCTTATCCCGTTCTAGCTCTTGACCCCAAGGAAGAAGAGTTCTTGGAGCAGAACACAACGCCCCGAAAGGTTTTGACGTTGCCTTTGCACAAACCATCAGCACCCTCACAGGAATATCCTTTAAAACGGCACACAATAAATTTGAATCGCTTGCCTATCATGGCGCACTTGCACATTTCCACAAAAGCTTGAATGCCCTCGCTGCTGATCTCTTTAAAATTGCCAATGACATTCGGTTTTTAGGCTCTGGCCCCCGTTCCGGCTTAGGCGAACTCAACCTCCCTGAAAATGAACCTGGCTCTTCTATTATGCCCGGCAAGATCAACCCCACCCAGTGTGAAGCTATGACCATGGTTGCAGCCCAAGTTTTTGGTAATCATACCAGCGTAACCTTTGCCGCCAGCCAAGGGCACTTTGAACTCAACGTCTATAAACCCGTTATTGGCTATAACGTTTTACAATCGATTACCCTTCTTGGTGATTGCATGCGTTCTTTTGATATGCATTGCATTCAAGGATTACGCGCCAATCGTGTTCATATTCACGCACTCATGGAGCGCTCACTGATGTTAGTCACCGCTCTTGCCCCAGAAATTGGCTATGAAAAAGCCGCGGAAATTGCTAAGGCAGC
Organism: Bartonella tribocorum CIP 105476; assembly: GCF_000196435.1. Lineage (NCBI taxonomy): Bacteria > Pseudomonadati > Pseudomonadota > Alphaproteobacteria > Hyphomicrobiales > Bartonellaceae > Bartonella > Bartonella tribocorum. The sequence continues at coordinate 2,231,257 of NC_010161.1, forward strand.
GCATAAAAATGATACAACACTACGCACCGAAGCCCTCAAAGCAGGTGTTTCTGGAGAAGATTATGACCGGCTGGTTGATCCCAAAAAGATGATTGCTCCGAAATCAAAGAATCCTTAAGAGAAAATGCAAACTTCTTAAATCTTATTCATCAAAACTATCGCGGCGCTCACGCTCCGATTATATGACCACAATATTTTAAACGCTTATCCCCATTCCAGCTTTTGTAAAATAAAATAATATATTGATTTATAATGACACTATAGCATTATCCAGCTTGCATGAGAGTCCTAAATATCGATAAAATTCTCTCATTTTAAATCCATTTATGTTGAATCAATCAAAATCACCTGCTTGCACATCATAAGCATAGTGAGTATGTGGCGTAGAATTGTATGAGACAAGGACTAAAAAATGTTTCTCATGAACCGTCTGAAGAACCAAGGGGGAACACAACATTTTAGAGCCCTTTAAAGCAGCCCCCAAAGTGTATACCAAGTGTATGATATGCCGGCTTTCTCTTTTATGAAACGCCAAAGATGAGTGTGTGCAATAGAAAAACAACGGTTGGAACAAAATACAACACCCCGCAAAACTTTAACTTTGCCTCTGCTCAAAAAAATCCGCACCCTCACAGAGATATATCCTTGGGTAACGTGCAATCAATTTGAAGCGCTACCCATCATGGTTACTCTTGCGCATTGCTCCCCAAAGCCTCAATCCATGTGCTGTTCTCTTTAAAATTGCTAATGACATTCGGTTTTTAGCTCCAAACTGAGACGAACGAGAAGAATAGTTTATCATTTCACATGAACATGAATGAGAAACCTTCATAGAAGAATGCTCTCCCGCGCCTCTCTTTTTATTCTTCGTATTGCTCCTTGTTATTTTTCATGTTCCCCCCTGCTTATTTCTGATATCCTCCCTTGCTTATTTTTATCCCATTGAATCAATCCCAACGATACGCTTGGATTATCACAAGCAAACATAGCCTATCGATAAAAAATAATTGCTCTTCTTCTCACATCCCCAAGGCTATCGCCATATAAAAGCATTCGCCATACAAAGGCATTCACAATATTGAAAACTGGCAAAGAATACGAGAAACCGCCATGCACTTTTTTAACACGAGGCACATCCATATTATAATATATTTATATATATATATATATTCAGCATAATAACCATTATGGATTATATATTTGTCATAAAATAATAAAAGATATTTCTATATACACAAAACAATATTTAAAAAAAACGAAAAGCTTATTTATTATAAAATAATTTTTTTAAACACAGAGAACACTGAAGGAAATATATCCACCCCAAAAAATCATTAAAACTAAGGTTTATATGGGAAAATAGCAAGACAAACACGTTTCAAAAAAAGCTTAACAATGAAAAATTATAGCTTTTTAGAGCATTTTATTTTTCATAATGATAATTAAATATAGATTTTTTTAACCAATTCATGCATAATGAATAATGTTATTTAAATAAATTGGGGACGTTTTATGAAAACAAAATGTTTATTTGTACTATCTCTTTTCACTTTCATGACCACTTCAACAGCGCAAGCCGCCGATACGGTAATCTCTCAGCAATCACAACCGAGTGTTTCAGCGCCAAGTAGTTTATCATCACGGCTCTCACCGGTTACTGTCTCAGCACCTTTTTCTTGGTCTGGTTTTTATTTTGGCGGACAACTTGGACATCTTTCCAGTAAAAGCACTTTAAATTACGCACCAGAATCCCAAGGCGGAAAATGGGCTTTGGTCGATAGAGGTTTATCACCAAAACCAACAGGCTTTGTCGCCGGTTTTTATGCAGGTTCTAATATTGATTTAGGAAATAGCCTTGTTGTCAGTTTTGATACGGATATGATCTGGTCGGGGAAGAAAAATACCCAAACGGACAATGGAAAAAAAATTCTCGATAAATTAGACTCTGTTCATGCTGCCTTTCACGACGCTGGGATTCCTATTATAACATCTGAAGTTCAAGATGAAACAATCCCCAACTATAGTGATATTATTGTAAGTAGTGTAACGTTGAAAGAAAAATGGGCTGGAGCTGCCCGCGCGCGTATTGGTTTTGCTTCCCATCGCCTTATGCCTTATATTGCAGGGGGTGTTGCCTATACACAGATGCAATATATCCTATCCCTTTTAACAAAATCGCAAGAAGATTCGACGGTATTTGCTTCTGGTGATGTATTCGATAAAACAAAAACAATGATTGGTTATACTGTGGGTGGTGGCTTTGATCTTGCCATGACAGATGACATTATCATGCGTACAGAATATCGTTATACCGATTTTTTTAAACAGAAATTTGCAAATGATGAACTTAAAATGAGCGTCCAAACGCATAATTTTCGCCTTGGTATCGCTTATAAATTCTAATATCTTTTAGAAAAAATGAAACGTTTAAAAAAGCCCTGTTAAAACAGGGTTTTTTTTATGGCTCTCCCCCCTAAAAAACGAAGTTCTTAAAAACCAACGCTAAATTGTCAACAAAGGATCGCAAAACAATCCAGCATCTCAACAAGTTTCTATCCTCTCATCCTTTTATAGGACGCATTTGAATGATAAGTGTTTTACCATCACACCACTGGTCCATTGGCGCCCTCATGAAATAACTGAGTGCCATGATATTTTTTAAAAGCAAATACGGATATTGCACATCAAGTACAGCTGATGATGATAACGGGACAACAGCATAAAAGAGAAGCTTGTATGCGTTCATTTTTCAACCTCTTCTCCACGCCTCCCCCAATAAAGCTTCTTCATTGACAAACAATCCGTTTTTTTCAATGCCACTTCACCTCTCATCTTTATTTTTCTTAAAGATCACTTTATAAACGAACAAGAGTATAAGCTAACGAGGAGAGTTTTTTCTCGCCACATTTCAAAGAACAAAGATTTTAAACCCCATTTTCCCCCTACTTAGCCTCTAAAAAAAACCAATATTGGTTTGTAAAGAAACGACAATTTTTAAGCGGTTTTTTCTTGATTTCCCATTTCATAGAGCTTTACTTAAATTTAAAAATGCTATAGTCAAGCCCTGACTGAATATTCCATATGGTACTGAAAAAAATACTGAAACGTTTCAAAAAAGCTACCTTCCATCACCGCATCGCACTTTAAATAACGACATTTTACAGCTATTCACGCCAGAACAGAGCAAGGATATTGCCGATATTTATCGCTGTAAATTATTACACATTGATTTATAATGATAATTTATCATATTGAATGAAAAACCTAAAATACCGTAGGATTCTCTCATTTCAAATCTGTATCTGTTGAACCCATCAACTCCATGTCTCTTGCACGTCATAAGCAGGATGATCTCACCTAGTGTAAAATTGTACAAGAAAGGCATGATGTCCCTTTTGAACCGTCCTCAAGATCCAATGGTTTGTCCGCAACATTTTAGGGCAGCCCCAAGTAGACGATGGTGACGGCTTGCTTCTTCATAAGCGCAAAAATGGAGGGAACACAATAGATTTTATATTATTTCCATGGAGACACTTTACTTGTATACCATTCACGAGCCCCCACGCAAAATGGCTGTAATGTGCCTTTAAAAATATTTCTTTAAAAAAATCCTATGAATGAGCAATCCAATAGTATTGTTTTGCATGAGGAGCGTGCCCAAAAAAAGACAGGTGAAAAACAAAAGCGTGCGGCAATGCGTACTCTCCACTCTTTAAAAGATATTAATTAAGATGCTTTTGGAAGCCATAAAGCCAAATAAAAGGATGATGACTAAAGATGAAAAATAGTTTGTGCCTTTACGGCTTTATATTCTCCTTAACGAGGCTGTTTATCTGTTTCAAAAATGCCTCAAACAGAGATATAGAATACGCTTGCCCCATTTTAGCATACAAAAGAAGGAACAGCTCATAGAGCTCTTATCCGTCTCAATGTGTGTCTTAAAACATGCTGCGCATGGTGGTGGGGTGGGTGTTGATTTAAAAGCAGCAGATGCAAGCTTTTTTAGGCAAAAAAATCATAAAACCGCTAATACCCCCCTATGGATTGGAGAAATATTTCATCTTTTTACAAAACGATTTGCCAAACAACCACCATAACAACAACTGGCTTTGCGTTTACTTATTCTGTAACGCCATGCCCTAAACGCCTTAAAAGAGGACGTTTTACAACTGTTTTATGCCAGAACAGAGCAAGGATATTGCCAATCTCTGTTTGTGTCATTTCTAAAACGAGAAAGATAATCTCATTTAGAAAGAATATGAAGTTGTAAAAACCCAAAAACCATTTTTGAAACCCCGTTTCCAATCCGCTCCTCTTCTTATCCTTCTGCTTCGACAAGCAAAAACCAAGCACGCTCTTTTAACAAGCTGTCTTTAAAAAAAGAGTGAAGATTACACATGAACCTCACGCTTTTGTTTTTCATCTGTTTGGGATCACACCCCTCACGGCATAGGAGAGCGCTCAAAACCAAACACACGCCCAACACTTGCCCATGCACGAGCTTATTTTCAAGAAACATTAAACCGGCAAATCCATTTTGCAACAGAAGCCATGAAGAATAAAATCTATTGCGCCCCCCTTTATACTTCATCAAAGATGCAAGCGCACACCATCACATACTTTCCCCTAATGGGTCCCCCTTCACTCTCAATAAGATTCGTAAACAAGCACCGTCTTAAAAAAAAGAGAGATTACACATGAACCTCACGCTTTTGTTTTTCATCTGTTTGGGATCACACCCCTCACGGCATAGGAGAGCGCTCAAAACCAAACACACGCCCAACACTTGCTCATGCACGAGCTTATTTTCAAGAAACATTAAACCGGCAAATCCATTTTGCAACAGCAGCCATGAAGAATAAAATCTATTGCGCCCCCCTTTATACTTCATCAAAGATGCAAACGCACACCGTCACATACTTTCCCCTAATGGGTCCCCCTTCACTCTTAATAAGATTCGTGAAAAGGCATGCTTTTTTTGTACAATTTTACACCACATAAAAACATCCTTCTTGCAATGTACAAAAGACATGGTTTTGATTGATTGCGATAAACAGACTTGAAATAAGAGAAGCCTGCGATATTCGAGGTCATTCATTCACGAGGAAAACCAATGAACACCCTTTATACATCAATGTTTTATAAATCCTAGGGGTTGATAAACCGCCAAATTTTTAAATTAATGTAATGCGACACAACAGGATAAAGGGAAATATTCATGAAATGGTGCGGGTGGTCGGTACCATTTCATGATAACTTCACAATATTTTTCAATAAGTTAGCAAAAATATCAAATAACAAAACCACCTTTTGAACCACCTTATAGATAGAATCTGTAACGCTACCAAATAGCATCATCATCTATATATTGCAATTGCGAATCAGAACTTCTTTTCGGGGTGTTTTTTTGCCATACCGGATGTCCAAAGCGTCTCAACTTCTAAAAAGTCAAAATCCTTAAAGATCTCTCGAACCGCATCACAATCATTCAGACTCAAAACAAACTTCCCTTGGATGACTTTGCTGAAAATAAGAAAAATATCGTCTGATGTCTCTATACAAAGGCAATTATCAAGCATATAAATATTTAGTGGGAATTTTTTACCTCTTTCAGTAAAACAAATAAAATGAAAGCTTATATCGGTGTCTCATGCTTGTTAACCTAAACGCTATAATTCGCGATCTTTCCTCAAAAACGAATATCTTTACAGTCCTTAAGGAATCTATCGTTAATTCTATACAAGCTCATGCAACAAAAATTGATATTTTACTCCAACTTTATAGCAGCAATCCAGATTTATGGGGGAATCAACAAGTTTTTTCTATTAGCGTTTTTGATAATGGAGATGGTTTCACAACAGAAAATATCAAATCTTTTTCTACCTATAAAAGTGATTACAAAATTAAAGCAGGATGTAAAGGTGTTGGACGTATTACTTACTTAAAAGTATTTGAAAAAGTTGAAATTACTAGTTTTAATGCAAGTGAAGATAATGTCCGAGTTTCATTAAATTTCACTCCAGATTTTACACAAGATTCTTTTAAAAAAGAGAATGCTAAACGAGATAAATGGTGGACTACACAATTATTTTTTGAAAAACCTTCTCAACAAAATGATTTAGATATAAGTATAGTTCGTGATGAAATTTATTATCATCTTCTTCCTTTACTTTTTTTAAATAAAGAAAAAGATATTGAAATTAATTTTTACGTACATGAAGCAGAAGATTTAGAAGACTTACATAAATTAAGAAAGGTAGAAAATTTAGAAACAGTAAAAAGATTAAAGAAAAGCACAATAAAAACGAAGGATTTACCTTATTTATCAAATAAAACTTTCAAAATCAGTTGTTTAAATATTCCTTTCACCCTTTCCTATTATTTTGAAGATAATGAAAATTATAGTGATGAAATAAAAGCATTCTACTGTGCTCATAGTCGTACTGTTATGCCTTTTTCAGAGTTTATAAAAATTAATCCAATAAAAAATGTTATAATGATATTTTTATTGGAGTCTCATATTTTGAATGAGTATGTTAACGATGAAAGAAACAACTTTGATATTGATGAAAAACAACCTGACTTAGAAACACAACTAAGTTGGGGTGATATTAATAAAAAATTAGAGAATATTCTAGATGAAATAATTAACTGTCATTTTCCAAAAATTAAAGAAGAAAAAGCTGCTCTTCTCGAAAAAGTTTCTGAAGAATATCCTTACTTGGTGGAATTTTTAGATACAAAAGATGTAATCGGAGGCATCTTTACAGAAGATTCATTGATTGAAAAAGCAGAAAAAAAATATTCAAAAAGAAAACTAGAATTCAGAAAAACTCTTCGTGAAGGTAAAGGAATAGCAGAAAAGAATTTTAAAAAAGCACAAAAATTTGCTAGTCTAGAATTAACTCAATATATCGAATTCAGAGATCATATTCTATGCCAATTTTCTAATTTCCTACAACCAAATACCTTGGAAAAAGAAATTCATAATTTATTTATTCAAAAAAAATGTACTGCTGGTAAAAGTTCACCTTTAGCATTAAAAGAAAATAATTTATGGATACTTGATGACAACTTAATGAGCTATACTTATTTACAAAGTGAGAGGAATATAAAGAGCTTTCTTTTAAACGTTAATTCAGCTTCGCTTAGTGTTGAAGAAAATAATAAAAGATTATTGAGTCGACCTGATATAGCTCTGTATTTTGATTCTGAGGAAAGAAAACGGGCTGTCTTAATAGAGTTTAAAAGTCCTGTAGCAGATTATAAAAATACAGGCGTCGCTCAATTAATGTATTACGCTGAAACACTTAAGCAATGGGGTGTTGGGGAGATATATCTTTATCTCATTGCTGAAATAGATGACGCTTTCTCGAAAGTATTATGTGTTACAAATCATTTCACTAAAATTTTTTCTCCAGAAGGAGAGTATTACCGGAATTATTGGTCTGAATTCAACGCTTGTATACAAGTTGTATCTCCAAGAACTCTTTTGGAGAATGCAAAATTACGAAATAGCACTTTTATGGATATTATTAAAAAGGATTCATTGCGTCACAGATCATTATAAATAATCGATTAAACTTTCAAGCCTTTGTTATCCATTTTTTGAGGTGTGAGAAGGTATTCTCTAGGGTTTCTATGAAACGGGAAAAATCCATAACACACATAAAGATAAAAAGGGCTATCCACTTCATGATGCGTGACATCATCTTTAAGCCTTGGTAGGTCTCTATCATCTCATGAAGCAACTGTCGTTCTGTTTGTGAGAGATCTTGTTCCTCATGACGTTTTTTACTCATTTTGCCAACCACATAAGCGTGCTCCCTGTTGATTATGTTTCAAGATATCTCTTGCTAGGTTGGAACTGATGACGTTGATATCTTGCTTATCTAAATAAATGGGTAACCAACCAACACAAGAAACAGACTTATTTGCCCCGCACCCAACGAGACAAAGCAGAACGCACACCAGTATCACTTTTTTGATTAACTTCATTTTCAACCTCAAAACGGGTGATTGCTGTCTTTAAAGCTTTCTCTGTTTGCTTGTTCCGCTCACTTTTCTTGCCAAGGTGAAAGGCTTTGGCGAATGCCATTAAAAAAACGGCTAAAGCCGCTAACAGAAGAGACAGATTTCTTTTGAACCAAAAAATCACAAGCGCTGCTCCCGAAAACGCTTGGCAACAATCACAAGACCTGTACAAGCGGCTAAAACCATAATCCCTGCTAAAGCCCACTGAATTGGTCCATTGCCGACCAATAATCCTCCAAACCCAGAACAAGACCCTATAATCGGCGCGAGTGCTTCTACTTTGAAAAGACCTCTCGCCTCTTTCGTTTCCACTCTTTGATAGTTTGAAGAAACATAAGACCCTTTCGCCCACAAACCTGCTTCCGCTGCTCGACGGTTGGCTAATCCCGCAAGAAGCTTTCCACCGACCTTATTCCATTTCTGTAATTCTGCTGGAACGGCTTCATAATCCCCTTGATTCAGTTTTTTCAAAAGACTCGACTTGCAAAAAGCTGTTGTTCCTACATTATAACAAAACGACACCAATGCCGCGAATTGGCAATCTGTTAATGAAACCGTGACCGATTCCTCTACCGTCTTCTCAAATTGCTTTAAGTCTTCACAAAGGATTTCTTCTGCTCGCTCTTTCGTAATACGCATGCCTTTTTTGACAAGCGGGTTACCAGCATTGCTGGTGTGACCATAACCAATGGTCCAGATACATGCCGTATCTCTATACGCTTCTAAACGTAATCCTTCCCATTGTTTGATTAGCTCCAAACCTTCTTTGGATATCTTTCTCATCCCATCCTCCATAAAAAAAGCCCCACATCAGTGGGGCGGTATAAAAATCTTCTTTGATGATCTCTATTGACTATGCTCTTTGATCAATTGTTCCACTTCGTCAACACGAAAGCCAAGCTTAAATATCGGCGCATATTCACTTTCCTGTAATTCATATTGATAACGCTTTGCTATAGAAGGACCGTCTAAATCAACCGGCGTTTCTGTTTCTACACAAACCCTATGTGTATCATCTTCTATCCCCTCTTCTCCTTCACTGAGTTCTTTAACAAAGACCCAATAAAAACGCGTTGATAAAAGCATCTCTAGCCTTCTTACTGTTTCAATTTTGTCAAAAGAAAGCATGTTCAGATAATCTTCTTTGCTATTTAAGTGCTCTGGATAATCTATCATCTTTACATCCTCCCTAAACAAAATAACGTGGACGGCTACAACCACGCGCACATAATTGTTCATTACCTCTAGCAGAAGATATGGTGGAACGTGCAAAACATCCGCTATCTACACCATGGCTCCACCCTCCTCCTCCTGATAACCATCTCATTTCTAGCCTAGCCTGCCCCCTATTCGTTATTTGCATAGGAAATGTTCCTGATAAAAACTGCCAAACATAACCACAACCTTCCTCACAACCGATATGCGAGATCATACGACGATTGGCTGTATCAACGTGACCTCCTGAAGTCTTAGGAGAGGGTGCCTTCTTGCCCGTAATACTTGTTTTGTCATTACTTCCAGACATCGCAGATGCAAATTCCACATCACTTAGTAACGTTTTCTTGACACGCAACATATCTGCTACATGGTCTGTATAGATACGACCCGTTGTGATCGGAACATTATACGCAGAGCGGGTATTTTCACCCGTCCCTGACTGAAGATAAATATCAACCCAAAGATCTTGGGAGGGGTCATACACCATCCCTTCTGGACTACTATACGGGCGGTGATTCAAACACCAAACTGAATGGGGTAATATATCCCCTGCCCTATAACCAGACAATGGGTGAGCGGAAATCGTGCCAACATCCGTACAGAGCGTATGAAACCCTCCTATCTTGCGCGAGTTATTAACTGTGTAATCCCTTGGATAAGTAGAGTTTTCTGATAAAACCAGTTTGTGAGCCCCTCCTCCATCAAAAACCAAATAAACATAATAATCCTTGCCCGCAGAAAGAGAAGGAGTACTTATTCTTGTATCTACCGTATAACTTGCAACTAAAATATCATTGTCTAATGCCAAGGTTATACGCGTTCCTTTTTTCAACGTTAATTGACTTTTTCCTGTCGCAATAAGAAACGGCGTCGAAATGGAAAGGATTGCTAAATTGGACTGTTTTAGTAAAGTATTTATCTCTTCTGCTAGTGCTTTTGCCTGTGTAGCTGTTGTTTGAGCTGCTGTTGCCGTTGCGAGAGAACGCTTAATACCACCAAGCTCTTGCTTTGTTGTATCGACTGTTTTTTTGGCTTCTTCGGCTAGCACCTTCGCCTGATCAGCAGCTTTCTTGGCTTCTCTTGCTTCTTCTTGCGCTTCTTCAGCATCTGTTGCCGCAGAAGTAGCTGTCAATTTTGCCGAATTAGCGGCAAGCTTCGCTTCGTTCGATTCATCTTGCATTTCCTCCGCTAGCTCTTTGGCTTCTTCGGCTAGAGCTTTTGCCTCAGAAGACGCCATGACAACCGTTTCTAAACGACCTTTGACTTCGTTCGCTACGCTTTCTGCTGTTAAAGCCTTTGCTTTTATAGAAAGAATATCTGCTGTCGCTTTCTTTGCTAAATTTTTCGCATCTTCTGCTGTTTCTGTCGCTGTAGCTACCGATTGCTTTACTTCTTCCACTAAACCTTTTGCTTCTCCGGCTGTCGTTTTGCTTTCATTGGCTTTCGATAACGCTTCTGAAGCTATAGTGGAGGCTCCTTCTGCTGTTCGTTTTGCTTCTTCCGCTAGGCTCTTGAATGCTTCTGCGCCAGCACTTACCGCTTGTCTGTCAACACTCGCCGCCTGTTCTGCTGCCGCTTTGGCTTCATTCGCTACTTTTGTCGCTTGCTCTGCAACACTCTTAGCTGCCTTTGCAACTTGAGAAGCATCATCAGCCTTTGTGATTGCCGTTTGCGACGATTGTTGCGATTTCTCTGCTACTGTTTTGGCTTCTTCGGCTGTCCTTTTCGCTCTATCAGCTGTTTCCTTGGCTTTCTCTGCTTCACTCTTGGCTTCATACGCTTGGGAATTTGCTGCCTCAGCTCTTTTCTTGGCTTCTTCTGATGCCATCTGCGCTAAACTTACCGGAGCTTTAAAATTATCAACAACTTGATTGATATCTATAACGCGACTCATCGTTGATGAAGCTGTTTTTTCTGCTTTTTCTGCTATTGACCGCGCCTGTCCTGCTTCATGTTTAGCATAACCGGCTGTATCTTTTATAGCCTTTACCGCATCATTCGCCTCATCCGCCTTTGACCATGCTGTATTGGCTGTTTTCTTAGCTTCTTCAGCCGCTCTCTCCGCAGATTGGGCTATGGACTTCGCACTCTCCGCTAATTCCTTGGCTTTCCCTACTTCACCCTTAGCTTCATACGCGTAGTTATTGGCTTTCTCCGCTATTTTCTTGGCTTCTTCACCTGCTGTTTCCGCTAAACTTGCTCGAACTTTGGCTCCATCCGCCACTTCCTTCGCGTCGTAGGCTTTACTCAACGCTGTACTCGCTGTACTTTTTGCATTTTCTGCCTCACTACGCGCTTGTCCAGCATCATGTTTGGCATAACCGGCTGTCTGTTTGGCTTCTTTCGCTATCTTTTCAGCTTCACCCGCTACTGTCTCTACCTGTGATGCCTTCTTTTGTGCACCATCGGCTACCTTCTTTGCCTCTTCGGCTGTCGACTTCGCACTACCTGCTACTTGTTTTAGACCATCCAAAGCACCTTTCGTTTCTTCTGCTACCTGCTCTGCTGCTTCCGCTTTACTCTTTGCTGCTATAGCTATACCCTTCAACGCCTCTGCATCAATCTGCCCTGACCTCTCTCCTGAACGCGCTGCTGCCTCTGCCGCTGCTTTGGCTTCAGAAGCTATTCGCGTTGCTTCGGTTGCACTCTGGTGCGCTTGCTCTGATTTTGTCTGCGCACTATCCGCAGAATTTTTCGCTTCCTCTGCTAAGTTCTTGGCTTCACCAGACTTCATTAATGCTTCTGAGCTTTGTTGGCTTATCTCCTCCCCCTTCTGCTTGGCTTCATTGGCGGTTGATAATGCCGTTTCCGCTAATCCTTTAACTGCTTCAAGGGTTTTATTCGATTCATCAAAAGCATTCTTATTGTCCTGAACAAGTTTCTTTGCCTCTTCTGATAATGTTTTAGCTTCCTCAGCACTCCCCTTCGCATCCATAGCTGTGTTAGACGCACTATCCGCCGTTGATTTCGCTGCTCTAGCTTCACTGAGAGCTTGCTCTGATGTCTTTTGTGCCTCTCTAGATACCGTCGTTGCTTGTTCCGATAACCCTTTAGCGGTTTCAGAAATACCCTTTGCTTCTGAAGCTGTTTGCAATGCTTGTTCGCCTGCGCCTTTTGCCTCCTCTGATTTCTCCTTGGCTTCTCTTACCTCTGTTAAAGCTGTCTCTACTGACTTTTCTACTTGAGATACTGTTTTTGTAAGTTCTGTAACTGAATCCGTCGCCCGTTCCGATAACCCTTTTGCCTTTTCCGCCATATCCTTGGCATCATCAGCTGTCTGTTTGGCGCCAGCCGCCTTAAGACTGGCTTGCATGGCTACAGTCTTAACTTCATGACACGTTGCTACCGCCGTCGCGGATACTTGCGTCGTCTCGTTTGCCGTTTGTGAAGCTTCTCTTGCTGTTTGTTCTGCACGGGTTGCAATGATCTTCGATTCATCAGCTAACCTCTTGGCTTCGGTCGAGATATTAACGGCATTCTCACTTACCTGCTTAACCTCTTCAAAACTTTGCAATGCCGTATCCAATGAACCTTTCGTACTATTGATTTCCCCTGAGGCTCTATCGACTGCTGCTTTTGCCTCTTCTGCCATGTGCTTCGCAGCATCAGAAGCATTCTTGGCTTCTTCTGCTAAGCCCTTCGCTGTATCCGCTGTATCTTTCGCAAGACTAGCCGTTGTCGTGGCTGCTTTAACTTCTTCCTTCGCTTCATGAGACGTCGTAAGCGCCGTCGTGGCTGTTTGAACTGTTTTTGTCACTTCGCTAAGCGCTTGTTCCGAAACCCTCTTCGATTCTTCGGCAACCTGTTGCGCTCCATTTGCACGTGCCATGGCTTTTTCAGACTCTTGACGTGCATTTACAACCTGTTCTAACGGCGCAAAGGTTTCATACGAATACAAAGATGCCGTTCCTAAAAGCTTCGGAACAACAACCGTATCTTGCGATATCCCTTCTCTGATTTCCTCTTGTGTTGCTACCGGTATCAAATATTCATGACTATGATCGGGTATCTTCATCTGCTTTCCTCCTTACATCATTCAGAGAGCTTCATCCAATGAACACTCTTTCAAGTCTTCAACCTCTTCCCTTAAGGCTTCTAAGCACTTCTCTAAATCTTTTAACGAACCATCAAGCTCGCTTTTCAAAGCTGTTTTCAGTAAATCAAAAACACCATGAAGCGGGGCGTGAACAAAATGATCCCCCGAATACAAAACGACCCGTACTTGAGACGGGTCGCTAAGCTCTGATATGGCAAACGGTTTTAAGGTCATTTCAACTCCTCATGTCTTGATCCCATAAACGATACTCACATTAACCGGGCGCGTCTCAACACCACCAACACTCTCCGCCATAAGGTGATGTTCATGATGCGCTGTCATGACGCCTTCTTTGATCGGCGTCGAATAATATAAAAAGTTTGCAAAGGGGCTCCGGATAAACCAAGGCAAACGAGCTGGCTTATCTTTTTCTGTGAACCAAAAGGGAGCCTCTACCTGTGGACTTCCGGCTATTTGGTCAAATTCTTTATTACAGCTTGCCAAGGCATCCCCATCCAAGCCTAAACACTCTTCGTCTATAGCTCTCTTGCGCCTTCTCAAGGGCGCTTGAGAAGAAGAAACATCCCGTTTCTTTCGAGAAGAATGATCACCTGAAGACTCTGGACCAATAACATGTTCATGCGCTTTCAACGAACAAGCTTGTTGACTTGCAAAAGAACGCCAAGGGTCTAAATTGCGTTCATAGTCCATGCCTCTTAAAAACATTCCCCGAAAATCAGGAACATTAAACGTCGTAGCACCATCCCCTTGACCCCACGTCGTGCCTATCGCATCAAACAAGGCTCTATACGTTCTTCGCGAATAAGCACGCCCATCACAAGGTAACCAACCGTCCGGCAAGCGTTCCATGCCAAAAGGACCGATTAAACCAGACGGTAAACGTTTTAAGAAAGAAACTTTTCCCCTTGTGGGATTGAGAATTTGCCAACCGGTTATATCTTCATCGTAAATAACTCTATAAAGACTGCCATCTTGGATTTCGCCTCCCGTTAAAGCTAATAAACCAGTATCTGTTGCCTTATAAACGGGCTTGCCGGCTAAATTATTCAAAGCAATCGTAGTTGCCCCTACATTCTTGCCCTTCGCTTTAAAACAAAGCGATATCCCATTCTTATACTCTAAAAAATGAGAGGAACTTTGAAGACGTATCGCACTTGTCTTTTGTTTATCATCAAACGTAACAATGCCTTCAATCACACCCCCTATATCGGATAAATATTCACGCACACGCTGCATCATAAAACGCGCACTATTATTGACCGTGTTCGGATGTTGTCCTTCTGACCAATTAATCAGATTATCCGCACCACCATTCTCGGAGGCGCTTAAAGACCAATCATAAATCGTCGACATCTTAACCTCACGTCTTGATCGCAAACACAACACTCATATTAATCGGACGTGTCTCACTGACACCGGAACTGGTCAACGCAACATCACGCATATGAAGGTGTGTATGAGGAAAAGCTAGCGAATGACGAACCCGTATATCCTCTGCTCTCACCCCCAAACGTTCGGCTAGCTTTAACCTTTGCTGGTCATTAAGTGTATAACCCCAGATGATCGTCATATCACCATACCAACTCTCTTCCTCATTTTCATCATTAAAAATCGTAACGGTGTGACCCCCATGTTCATGCTTTCTCATGCTATCAGTCTGGAAAGTACCCAAATAACGAAAACGGTCTATCTCGCGGTCATCATCAACGCCACGCAAAAAAACACCACGCAAATCCGGAACGTTAAAATGGGTAACACTATCACTGCCCCCCCACCTGATCCATATCGCTTTGTAAAGAGCACTATACTCACTGCGCAAATAAGCCTTACCATCACACAACAACCAGCCCTCCGGCAAAACTTGCATCCCAAAAATCCCTATCGTCCCTGCAGGATAAACGGGGAGAATCGGCTCTGATGGTAAAGAAACCGGCGTAGGATTTAAGACATGCCAAGCATCTGCTCTATAGACCAAGCTATAAATGCACCCCTTTTGAAATTCCCCTCCCGATAAAGGACTGATGCCTAATTCCGTCGCCTTGTAAACGGGCTTGGCGGATAAATCATTCAAAGCAATCGTGGTCGCCCCTACATTCTTGCTCTTCGCTTTAAAACAAAGCGATATCCCATTCTTATATTTCAAAAAACGCGATTGGCTTTGAAGTCTTATCAACGTTGTCTGCTGTCCAACATCAACCGTAAACGTGCTTTCAATCACACCACTCGTATCCGATAAATACTCACGCACACGCTGCATCATCCCACGCGCACTATTATTCACGCTACTAGGGCGCTGTCCATCTGACCAATTAATCAACCCATCACAATACGCATTCTCAGAGGCTCTCAAAGACCAATCATAAATCGTTGACATCTTAAACCTCATGTCTTAATCGCAAACAAGACAGAAACATTGACTGGACGCGTTTCACCTTCTCCAGTGCTTTCCAAAATAACTTCTTGATTCTCATCAAAGGAATAGGGAGTTGCAACGTGACTCTTTAAATTCTCACTCTCTATACCCATAAAATTCGCTAGAGCTCCCCCTCCAAACAAGCCTAGACGATAACCTAATACCTCCGTCGTATTCCCATCCCAAAAGTTTTCGTTGCTGGTAAAATGAGGCATCGAAAGAGTTTGACCTTCATGTTGGTGAGACTGGATTAAATCTGTCTGAACACTTGCAAACCGACGATTGGGGTCTAAATTACTTCCACCATCAACTCCCCGTAAAAACATTCCTCGAAAATCCGGAACATTAAATGTCGTTACACTATCTCCTTCTCCCCAAACCGTTCCTATCGTCTCAAATAAATCGCGATAGTCACGACGCAAATAAGCCTTCCCATCGCAAATTAACCAATCTTTTGGAACATCACGCATACCAAACGTGCCTATAAATCCAGTAGGATAAAGACTGATTTCTTCTTCTCTTGGCATAGGGGTAGGATTAACAAGATGCCAATAGTCTTCACAAGACACCACTGTATAAACACACCCTTCTTGGAGTTCCCCTCCCAATAAAGGACCAACCCCTAATTCTGTTGCTTTATAAACCGGCTTGCCATCTAAAGCATTCAAGACAATCGTTGTCGCCCCAACATTCCTGCCCGTTGCCATAAAGCGCAAAACAATCCCATTCTTATACTCTAAAAATTGCGATTGGCTTTGAAGTCTTATTGTGCTCGTTTGTTGAACATGGTCATTGATAACAATGCCTTCAAGCGCTCCACCCGTATCCGATAAATATTCTCGCACGCGCTGCATCATCACACGGGCGCTCTTGTTTACACTGCTAGGATGCTGTCCCTCTGACCAGTCAATTAAAGCATCACAACGCGTATTATCCGCCGCTCTAAGCGACCAATCATAAATCGTTGACATCTCTCATGAATCCTAATTTCGGTAAAATGGTCCGTAAAATGCCCGCATGAATGGCGTCATTAAAGGGTTATCATCTTCATCACTCTCTTCTTCTTCCGAAGACTCTTCTTGTGATGCTAATAATGCCCGTAAAACCTCTAACATGTTGTCCCTATTGCCAAAACCACCTTGCACAATAGGGCTTGCTCGATAAGGCTGTCCCCCATACATCTGTAACACACGGTTAACAAAATCACTTGCGCGCATTGCGTTATTGCCTGCATTCAAACCAACCGCATTACTCCCAACCAATTGCGCTGCATTAGCATGGGGATTTTGCAAAAGACGCGCGGCTCCACCTGCCCCTTGTTGGTGTGCTAAATACAATTCTGCATCGGTAGGCGCCCTTCCCAAAACACGGCTTAAATGATTACGATTGTCAAGGGTCAAGCGCCCCATGGCATCTGCCGCTTGCATGGGATCAAAACGGTCTTGCAAACCATATTGTTTGGCGGTGCTGTCTATAAATTGATACAAACCACCCGCAGAAGAACGGGGGTTCCTTGCATTGGGATTGCCACCACTTTCCACTTGCGCAACACGGTATAAATAGCTTTCTGGCAAACCATAACGCGCTGCTGCTTGACGGATCGCTTCATCTACTGAAGGACTATAATAGCTAGTCATTTTGTTAGCTTTCCCCATTGTTGATATCACTATTGCATTACTCAGAATTCCTAGATCCCGCTGTCATCATTCCCCACATTAATCGAGATAAAGAAGCATGAAAGCGTTTTGCAATATCATTGTTTACAAGTCCTTTTTCATAATCATTAATGAAATCTTGAATAATTTTTGCTACTTGTTTGTTATTATATCCCCCTACTTTTAAAGAATCGAGCTCTAGCATTTTTTTATCTAGTTTCTGGAGAGCTTTTAGATTTTTCTGGCTTGTTGTCATCCTGTGTGCATTTCTTAGTATTCTTACAACAGCATGCGGAAATTGCCCAATATCTTTATATTCTTTAAGCCCTTGAAAAAGTTTTGGGCGTGCTCTATCTCTTAGCTCTGGAATTCCCTTATAGGTTTTATTATACAATTGTTCGTACTCAAAAGCGTCCTTTAGTCTCTTTACAGCATCTTCACCAAAAAGAGATTTTAGTTTTTCTACATAGCTGTCTGTGTTGAAAAGATTTTTATAATATTCTAACTTATCGCTAGAATTGAACATTTCATCATCAATCTTACTTCTTGTGCCTAATTTATAAGCATCTTCGAATGACGGAGCTCTATCACCAACAGATGACACTTTACCTTTACTTTGATATAGATTACTTTTATTCAGAGCCTCATTGATAGAAACAGAAGAACTCAAAGAATCGTATCCTTCTTTTATAGCTTTAGAGAGATCTTTATAAGAGGCAAAAACCTCCCTTGCTGTCTTATAATCCCCTGAAATGTCCTCTAGCAACTTTATAATATACTTTTCAAGTGAAACAAGATCCGCAGTGTCTATACCATTTAGATTATCACGTTTAATCTGATTGCTAATCTTTACTTTGGTTCGGTGAAGAATATCCATTATAGAATCAGGATATTTTTGTACATACGCCGCATCCGTAATTTTTCGATTATTGACATCTTGCGTAGCTTCTTCGTAAGCTTTCTTAAAATGTGAATGCTCCATTAACTGTTGCACCTTTTTTTGGTGTTCAGGCTTTAAAGCAGTACTTAATGCTGTATCATATAATGGTTGTGACTTTATACTACCTATATTATCAAAAGCTTTTTGAAGCTGTCCTGCATCCAGAGTCGAAGTAGATTTGTTTACTGACTCTTCTAAAACATCTTCAAGATCTCCACTTCCCTTTCTTTTGATAAAGTTTTCATCTAGAGCTTTGCCCATTCGTCCTGAAATTCCAGCTGCTCTTTTACCAAGCTCTTCATTAAGCTGCTCATGAAGCATCCTATTGTTTTGAACTATACCATAAATATGATTTTTAAATCCTGGAATAATATCACTAAGACGTGCTTCAGAACCACTTTTTGCAAGAGTATCTGGTAGGTTTTTTATCCCCGAATGATATGCATAACTAGCAATATTCCGTAAATCTCTCTTAGAAAAACCATCTGGAGCTTTCTTTCTTGCATTGCCGATAGCATTATACCCTCTCCCAGCAAAAGAACCTACGATAGAGAGAAATGGAGACGCTACACTTCCAATTGCAGCATTATTTATCCCACTATCTATAGAATCTTCCCATCCTACACCACTTCCAACTCCTGATAACGCTCCTGATAATGCACCTGATCTCACCGCTGTTTTAAGACCTAAATCTTTTCCTGGAATACCTATTGCTTCACCTAAAAGACGGGGAAACAAACCAGCTTTTCTAGCTCCAAATGCTGCTAACCCTAACCTACTCGCAATTAACGGCACTCCCCCTGTCGCTATCAATGGTAAAATAGACCCTATAACATTTCCACCAAATGATAACCAAGGGTATGCTCTATGTACTGCCCTCTGATAAGCGCGTGCCTTCTTTACAGCCTCATCATAATTGCTTCCTGATAAGTAGGAAAACAAACCTTGAAGCTCATCACTAAAGTTTGCTGTAAGTCCTTCTGCAGTAGAGCTTTTGAGAGCATCCCATATCGAAATATTTTCAGGAGGATATTCTTCTTCTAACTTTTGTGTTTCTTCTGGATGCTGCGTAACCCCTGTATAGCTATTTTGTGCATTCCAAATTTTTTCCATTATATCTTTATCTGAAATATGACCAATGATAGGAGAATAAGGTGTATAATTACTCGTCTGCTGGCTGCTATTTTTATACAATGCCGCTTGAATTTTTTCCATTATGTCTTTATCTGAAATATGGCCAATAATAGGAGAATAAGGTACATATCCCATATCAATTTCTCTTTCACTTGTTTCTTACGTAACCACCGTCATCTACAAAGAATTCACCTTTAGACAATCTATCCTCATCATCTTTATTTTTTACATGTGTAAATTGTGAAATAGGTAAAGTAGGCAATGATAGAAAATCATTATATTCAGTGTTCCAATTATTTAAAAGTTTTTGTGTATTACTCCTTGCCTTCAACACTGCCTCTTTTACAGCTATAATTTCTTCTAACAATACATCTCGCCTCAGGTTTGGATCTAAATTTCCCAAACGGGTCTGTAATGATGTAAATTCTTGTATATTCATATTTCCATACCCTGACGCTCCATTTGGTGACTTCTGTTTCATTTCCTCCAAAGTATCACGTGCAAGATTCTTTTTAATCGCTTCAATATTTGACTTTAATATTGCAGCGTCAGTTGAAGATAATATTGAAAATATTGGTGCGAATATATTTGTACCAGTTAATGTAGATCGAACTAGTTTTTCTGTATTCTCAAGTAACCTAATATTAGTATTCTGACTAACTAATTCAGATTCAAAAAAATTTTTTTGCTTTGTAAGCTTTTCTTTTTTTTCCTCATATGTCTTACTTCTTTTAACAACATTTGCTTCCCACTGTTTAGTCTCAGGATTAAAAACACCATAGTAATCAGGAGAAAGTTTAGGTGATGTATTATCTATTTGTTGAGAACTAGAACGTGCATTCATTCCTTGTGTAAACAACCCATTAAGCATTTGAGGATTCCGTGCCATGAACCGCGCTTCTTCTTCACTGTAGCCTTTAGATTTTAGATACTCGACGGTCTGGTTAACCTGCCCTCTTTGTTTATCGCCTTCATGCAAGTTCTTCAGCCCCTTGGCAAAACGTTGCCATCCAGACGAATCTGGACTTGCCGTTATCGCCCCCATAAGAAAATCATCAATATTTTTACTAACATCAGACTGTGAAAAACGTGAAAGTTTATCCCAAAAACTAGGTTCTGGTTTAGAATTCTGTTCTTGTGGTATAACTTGTTCTGTTGGAACAGATGCATGATTTCCTACACTAGGTGGAATTTCTTCTCTTGGAATTGGAGAAGGTTTATTTTCCTCACTACCTATCTGAGCAGGACGAATAGAACCTATTGGGGCAAAAGAAAAGGAACCTATATTGTATGGATTATTCATAGAAATCATACTAGGAAGAGCTGGTACTTGAGATCCAAATCTTTGATTTTCCTGTATTGCTTCCTGTAATAACTCTGTTCCCGTTTTTTTTCGTTTTAATGCCAAACTTCTATTTCTCTGGTCAAAATCCATAAAAACCATTACACTACCCCTTATTTTTCTAAGATTATTCAAACTAACCGGCAGCATTTGCTGCCTTTTCCGCAGCCTTCTTTAATCCAAAAAGCACCATCATAGCATTCTGCCAAGGGTCGTTACCATGCATCTTAGAGCCTGACATATTATTCGTTGTCGTGCCGTAATTTCTTGCAAAACCATGACCGGCGTTCATAAGCATATTCAACCTATTCCAACCGCTATTGTCTTGCTCCAGCCAACGTTCGCGATTGGCATCAACAACTCTCTGATTGTGAGTATCAAGCACTCCTCCCCCCTGTATGGCATTGGAATAAGCATTCCCATAACCCTGTAAGAAGTTATTGGAGGCTCCCAATTGATTTTGATTGGCTTGGTCTATCATGGCATTGGCTTGCATCATGCGGTCCGCATCACGATTATATTGCTCTAACATAGCACGCGCGTAGATAGAATCTCTTCCTTTCCGCACTTCCTCTCTGTGATCAGGAGTTGCATAACGACCAATCCCTGAGAAATATCTGTTAATTTGAGTGTCTGAATCATCTAATGCTTCTTGAAGTGCTTGTTTGAAATACGAATTTTCTCCCATCATACCACCAGAAGCTACATGTCGAAGATTCATCATTGATGATGTCGGATTGTAAATTGTATTCATCAAAGAGCGATTTTGATAATGGTTAGGAATACTACCAAGACCACCAATTCCATAGAGCGTCTGATCACTTAATGGCGCTACACGAGGACCGCCATAAACATTCCCACCCATCCCTGTATCATACAGATTATACGCATCAGCACCACCTCGCTTAAAGACATTCTGCATCCAACTAGGAGGGGCGCTTGTCTGAACCTGTTGTTGTTGTGTTGTTTCTGGTCTCTTGCTCCCCATTTCACAATTCCTTCCTATAATAAAGCATATCTATGCCATAACCTTGTTTGTTCAGTGCACGTTTCCAGCCTAAACGACCCAAGATCTCTATCTCAAAAGCACCATTCTCACGCGCCCAATCCTCTGCAACCTGCAAATTGTCAACTTGATCAAGAACACCCTTGCCACTACATTCACAAATCAGTGCGCGCTTCTTTCCTAAAACTGTCTGCTGTATCTGGGTCGTGAATGCCGCTAAAAAGCGCTCGTCATCATCCAAAACAAGCCATAACTGTTTTTCCCCCGTGCAAATGGCTTCAATAAGATCTTGCAACGTGATTTCATGTTTAAAACGTTCTACATATGCTCTAAAGGATGCAATGATGTCTTCCAGATAAGGCGCTATACGCTCCATATCCCAAGACGTGGTCAAATAGACTTTTGCCATTACCCTCTGCCTAAAGGACGTAAATCAACATCAAACCCCGTAATTGCCGTCCAAGGTTCATTTTTAGGAATGCGTAATTTAAACCGGTGATAACGATTGCGTGAACGACCGTGATAAGCACCTGTAGCATAGGAACATTCTCTCTCCTTGTGCCATGTGATCGGCGTCTGATGATTGCGAAGACGACGTTCTCCGATACTTAAAAGACCTTGCGTCGTATCAACTTCGGCAAACATCTTCGTGATAAAGTTAAAACTTCCATCCGGTGCCCCCATCTCTTGCGAAACAACCGTTGCCTCCATCGGTGCGCCCGTAAACATAACAAGACAATTGTTTTCATCAAAAGCACCAAGCATGGGAGCGCCACTTTGCCAACGAGGGCTGTCTAAAGAAGCAGGCAAGGACTCAAGATTGATCGAGATCTCATCTAACTGTTCTAAAGTATAACCTGTCGTAAATACGGGAAACAATGTGAAAGGCTTTCCCTGTAGCGTCGACCATTTCTGCAAGCCCCAATCATAAACAAAGGTCGTTTGCTCGTTATTACCTCTCTTTAATGACCAGTAAATCCGGTTATCAATGGGATCTATAACCCCTTGCATCTCATCAAGAGCAAACTTATCAAAGCTTTTAAAAACCGTTCTATCAACTTTCTCAAAGCCTATCGGTAAAAATTGACCATCAGCACTCATCTGATAAAAGCCACCATCACCAGCAAAAAAAGCATCACTGCCTCGACAAGCTATAGAGGCTGCACTGCGCGCCCCGCGCTTGTCTTGAAGCTTTTGAAAAATAAAAGGAACCTTAGAGCCTAACGTAAAACAACCAGCATAAATAGCAGAACGCAAAAAAACGAGTGGATTGCTCGATTCTGTCGCACCTTGCACATATTCTCCATCATTAAAATTATGATAATAACAATCTTTATCACCTACCGTCCAATGAGTTGCGTCATTCAAACCCGACCAATGAATACGATTGGGATGATCTGTCAATTGCATCAAACAAACAAAATCACCCCAAACCTTGACCAATCCTGCTTTCGGTGGATTGCCTCCTAATTCTTCAAACCGTTCAGAACTACGAACCTTGAAAACTTGCGGTTTATCATTTTTGTTTACCGCAATAATGGATTCGCCAAACAACGCAAAGGACCATTGATTATCCTCATTTGCTTGATAGGTCACACCGCTTTGGCTTATGTCTTTCCAACCCTGCGTTTGACTATCATAACTATAAAGCTTTTTGGCTCCTCCTACGATAATCTTAACCCCATTACCACTTCGAAACGCTATACACCCCAAAGGCTTTTCTCCCAAAGGAGCCGATACTACCATTGCGCTAGGCATAGGAATATAGCCTCCATCTGCCGGTAAAACATTCACAAGTGTATCCGTAAAGCTGCCATTGACGACCGAAACATCGGGGCGATAATCAGCGATTGGAAAATAAACCATTTTAGAAATCCGTTGGAATTATGCGTGTGACGTTATGACGTTTGGACGTCTCTGCACGCAATTCATGCAACTGCTCGGTAAAGTCATTATAAGCTGCCGTTGCACAATCGGGTTCTTTAAGGATATTCTTGTACAACTCATATTTTGCACGCGCCTTAATCAGATCAAACGCGTGCACAAACCATAGATGCTCTTCATCAACACGCTCTATCTCTGATAAACGCTGTGGAGAGAGTATGAGTTGAATCTGATAGGCTCTGTCCGGTGTGGGATAAAGATGCAGTTTCCTATCAAAATAACTGTAACAAACCGGTGTTCCTCGCTGCTCTGATGATAACGAAGACTCTAGAGAAAAAGGACTCCTGTGCTCTAATTCAATCTTATGATGTGGATCAGAACAAAGATAAACGCTCCTTATTTTGACAGCTGTTTCAATATGGCGGGTGTCCGTTGCATCATAAGCGCCTTGACCCGCCCGTGTTTCAAACACCACATCACGGCTTTCGTTAAAGTAAAAAGTTTCCCTCTCACAAAAACGAATAGCAGCAAAAATACTTTCTTGGATTTGTGCTACATACTCGTCCGTAATGTCATCAATCTCATCTTGGATAACAGACACCATGTGTGAAAGCGTTTTTCTATGGTGATAAACATTTTGACTAGCCGGTATTGGTCCGCCTGTCCTAACCCGAATATAATGACGCGTCATCAAAATACCTTTCTGTAAGGAATATTATTATTGACATTACACATCATGTGCATTACAGTGCACTAATGATATTCATTCATAAAACGATAGAATTTGATAATTGGCTTAAGAAACTCAAAGATAAAAAGGCTAAAGCGATTATTCTTCAACGTGTTGTACGCTTAAAACAAGGACTTTTGGGTGATGTTAAGTTCTTCAATAGCATAGGTGAAGTACGCATCCACTATGGTGCTGGTTACAGAATTTATTTTACCCAAAAAGGCTCTGATTTTATCCTTTTGTTATGTGGTGGAGATAAATCAACGCAGCAAAGGGATATCGAACAAGCGTTAAAGTTAAAAGAGGAGTACAGTGATGAAAACAACCCCATTTAAACCAGAAGAATATCTTGAAGACATTGAAGTACAACAAGCATTTCTCAATGAAGCCTTCAAAACTGGTGATGCCGCTCATATAGCGGATGCCATTGGTATCGTTGCTCGCTCTCAAAATATGCGTGCTTTAGCAAAAGAAACCAATCGCGAACGCAGTGGATTATATCGCTCCTTAAGTAAAACGGGTGACCCCAAGCTTTCTACTTTAGTCGCTGTCTTATCTGCCCTTAACCTGCAACTCTTTGTACAGTCTTCTACTTCATAAACTGAAGGAGAGTTAATAGATCTCTCCTCTCAATTTCAGTGATTGGTTACGAATTCAACGACTATACTTGCTTGACCAGCTTGGACTGTTTTATCGGCTTTGGCATAAAGCGTGACCTCTTTATCAGAGGGAACAAACTCCTTCTGATTAGAAATCGTCGCTGCTTTAATACCCGCTTGTTTGATCTCTAACTCACCAAATTCAGTCCCGCCAGCAGTGCTGCCTATTTTGACCTTTGTGTCCGAAAATGCTGTCTTAATAAACGCCTTGATCGAAATAATTAAAGCACCACGAGGGAGAGTGCCTATCTTCATTACGTTTTCTTTGTTTTCATAGCTAAAATTAAGACGCAAGAAGCTTACTTGCTGCGTATGAAGGTTTCTCCCCTGTAAGGGCTCTGGTAAATAATCTGCCATGTTGTATTCCTTAATGATTTGCCACAAATTGCACGACCACAACACATTCACCAGCATCTGTGGTTTTATCTCTTGTTGCATAAAGGGTCATTTCTTTATCCTCTGGAGCAAAAACCTTTTGGTCTGTTGGTGTAAAATCTTGTGTAGTTTGGGCTTTGATATCTTTTTCGCCAAACTCATTGCCCCCATAGCTGCTGCCAATCTTCAATTTCGCTTCGGAAAATGCCGTCTTCACAAACGTTTTAATTGAAGTAATCAAAGCGCCACGAGGCAAAATTCCGATTTTCTCTGTAAGATTCTTCTCTTTATGTGAGATATTCAAACGCAAGAAGCTTACCTGCTGCGTATGCAAATTTCTCCCTTGTAATGGAGGGGGTAATTGATCTGCCATGTCTTGTTTTCCTCCTTAATGTTTACGCTGCGGCTTCACCGCTGTAGGTAGGAATAACAATCGTTCCAAAATCTTGGGCTGTCTGTCCACTATTTGGCATTTGGAAACGAGTTTTCTTCATTCCTATCAAAGTTTTTGCTGCAACACCAAATTCACGTTCATAATCAAAATACTCTTCTTTAAGGGTGTAATTTGTTGCACTATGATTTTTCCCAAAACCTATAATTGCACTCTGCGCTCCTAAGAACACCGCACGACGCACACTTTTGACAGCTGTATGATCTGTCGATTTTACACCGTGAGTGACATGAATAGCTTCGCGTAAAATAACACCATTATACATGCCAAGAGAACCATCAAAGATTGGGTTCTTTGCACGAGAAGTCGCATAAACTGATTTTTGGATATCTAACCATTCACCAGCAGCTGTATTGGTGCGCAATTGCATCACTTGTGTTGGGTGCAAATAGAGAACGTAAACATCATCACCATTGACATGGACAGGAGAAATTTGCGGATTGGCAAGTTTTGCTTGTTTAACCGCTTCATCAATCAACTTCAAGCTAAAGCTATGTTTCGCTTTATCGGTGAGATCTTCATCCTTGGTTTTTGCATCGGGACGAATAATCCGTTCACTGCTTGGTGCCATGATTTCATTAAAGCCATAATGAACCGGTTTAATGTACACTTCTCGACCATCAACACTAATGGTACGGGCTGTATAACCACATACTTGCAAAAAGAACATGATGCTTAAACGATTGGCATACCAGCGAACCAAGCCTTCTTTGGCTTTCTTGCGTAAATTCGGGAGGATTCTCTGTTGGTCAATCGAGTCATCATTGGCAACACGTGCTGCATGTAAGAGCTCGTTAATTACCAACCGATCATTCATAAATTGAAGCGCTTCTTCATTGCCCTCTAAGGTTTCACCCTGCGTGACACCGTCCCCAAACAGATTGACCAACAAACTGAATGTAACGCTGTCCCCTGCACTCTTATGGGTTTCGTTATAAAGCTGGATAATACTATTCGAACTTTTGCCAATCAGAGGGGCAATTTTCGTCGCTTTCAAAACTTCATTGCTTAATTTCTGTGACCACAATTTCACCGATTGCGGATCATGAGTCCCTATATGTGTTGTTGCCATTTTTTGTTTCACCTTTCTTTGCTATAAAAAAACCGGCTTTAAAGCCGGTGGAAAACCCGCATCAGAGGCGGATTATGCTGTAAAATCTATTGCCTAATCGGGGTCTGCACCCATAATTTCATAAAAACGCGCTTCATTCTTCGGATTGGATATCCACACATCAAATTCCTTCTCTGACATATCGGATAGAGTTTGTTTAGTCATTGGTCCAGTACTCCCTCCTCCACCAGATGCCGTTAAGGTTCGCGCAGAATTCTGACGGTTTTGAAGCGCCGCAACTTGATTATTCGCTTGCACTGCTTGATTTTGATAGCCAAGATTTTGCGCTATCCTATAAAGCTCTTCTGCCGGATTGAGATCTCTTTGTGCACAAGTCGCTACAAGCGCATGCAATTGATCTTTTATAATCGCATCTATTGTGTTTTGATCTGCACACTCTGGATAAAGTGACGACCAAGACCTCAATTCTTTTGCACGCGTCTCATAAAGAAAATTTGCTGCCGCATCAAAATCACTGGATTTAGTTTTAAATGTCTCAACAGAATTATTGAAAAACTGACCAAGACGCATATCATGCTGTTGCTGTTCCTCAGCTTGTCTTAGCGCCTCTTTCTGTGCCCTAATATACGCATCTTGCTCTTGTAACTTTTTTCCCATCCAACCCATGTAACCAATAATGTCTTGTGTAGGGTCTGGAGGTCCACCTTCTCCTTCAACCATGGGTGTCTGGGCTTGGGGTTCATAAAACTTGACAAGCGCTTCACGGGCTTGTTTGGCTTGTTCTACAGCGCGCTGCTGCTCTATACTAGGAACGATTTCTGAAGGCTTGTCAACGGGCTCTGCAACCGGCTCTGAAGGTGTCGCATCATGGCTCTCAACTGTCTCGACATCATAATCGCTCTCAAAAGAGCTCTCATCATCAAAGACCGGTGCTCCAACCCTGTAATCTTCATTCATAGCTTCGTTCATTTCTGCATTCATTCTCTAACCTCTCTCAAATATGCATGCCTCTGTGCAATGCTATTCTCTCTCGCATAATCTGATTGTGTGCTTGTTCATTGAGAAGCTTCTGCCGTTCAATGTCATGCCTCTGTTGCATCATTTCTGCTTCCAATTCTGCTCTCTTTTGACGCATGAACAATTCAATCTGCTTGCCTTGCAAATCCATCTGTTGCATCTGACTTTTAGCAGCAATATCCTGCTGCTTTTCTTGCAACTTCATTTCTTGTTCCGGATTCATTTGCTGTTGCTGGGCTTGTTGTGCCATTTGCTGCTGTTGCATCTTCTCGCTCACACGATTAAGCAGAGACGCAGGCAAGGGTGAGTAACGAAGCAAATCAAGCATAATATCCGGTGTAACAGCATTTTGAAGCAACGGTAATAATTGCGTGATAATGCCAAAGGTCCGCTCTTTCTCATTCGGGCTGGTGGGCGCATCATCCACCACAATATCATAATCAACACTCATTACCGCTTCACGGGTCAACGGAATATATTGCGCATTCTCCTCACCCGATATCCGTACCAAGCGACCATCAGACAAATAATTCTGTATCAGGTGCAAAATGATCTTGCCCTGCCTTTTGCGATACAAACGCAAACCATCAAACAAACAAGCAAGCAGGTTAAGACTGGATTGACGCCGTTGTGCCTCTAAAATCCCTGCTTGTGAAACTTCTCTCGTTCCAATAAACTCTGGTGAGAGACCTGTAACTTGATTAATTGCTTCTTTCGCTTCATTAAACAGTTGGAAAAAACCGGTTGGAAACTGTGCTACGGGTTTGGGCTGTATCTTACCCCCTGCCAAAGCGCCATTTTTTAAAACCGTAATACTATCTACCCTGCTCCAACTCTTTACAGCTTCTCTCTCATCTTCAAATGCACCCCTCTCAGCCATAATCCCACCTTTGGATTGGCTATTGAGAATATGCATCACCTGACTAAAATATTTATTCGCCCACCGTTGTGGGTCTTTTGTCGGACGGACAACCCCATAAAATTGCCGTTCTATCTTATCAAAATACCCCGTGATACACTCCCAACCCAATTGACCCGCTGGAACCAAAGGTTGATCAGGGCATTCAAGCAGTTTTCTCCCTAAAAAGGCGCGTTTTACAACCTTTTTATTGAAAGCCGCCCCTTGGATATCGGGCATCATGCATTGGAGCTGCTTAAACTCCTCTTCGCTGTAATCACGAAGTTCACCCGTTTCCAAATCGGGCGCCTTGTAATATCTCTCGCTTTCAAACCAACGGCATTCCACTAGTGTGACCATCCGTCGACCGTTTTCAACATCAATGCCCTTCTCATCATCGTAAGCTTCAAGATCATTATGATGAACCCCTTCATAAGCAGCCCCATCACGCGCCCAATCCGCACTAAGTTCACTCCAATGAGCTTTGGGAAACATTTGCTTGGCTACGTCTAATGGCTTGCGGTCTACATACCACATGCGTTGTGCATCCGTTAAATTCGGTTGCACTGCCGCACTATCCCAAACCATTTTCAAAGGGTCTAAACGCGTAATGACCGGTTCACCATCAAGACTATTTTCGTAATCAAGCCGCGTATCGGTCCACCCCATACCGCAGATGACAGCATCTTGGAAAGCATCACTGTCTGCGTATTCCGCATGTGCCATATCACGAAACCATTCTGCTGCCCCTGTAAGCAATTCACTGGGCAATGCCTTGCCTATTTGACGGGGAATAAATTGCACTTCGCGCTTATTGTTGCGTTCTGAACCCACAACAGCATTCACAAGTGGGGCAATGCGATTAAAGGTCATAACGGGGCGGCGTTGCTCTTTTAAAGCCGCTAAATCTTGATCATTCCACTGATCACCATTGTAAAATTGAAAATCCTCCCTTGCGTGTTCACGCCATTTGTTCACATGCTCCACATCTTCTTTGTACCAACTGACTAACTTGCGAAACAAACCTTCTGTTGACAGATCTGATGCATTATGTTCTTTTTCTAAATGCTCTTCATCATCCATCATTCTGCCATCCATGACGTACTCTCATAGGCTTCTCTACCGCTATAAGCTTGTCTCTTTTGTCTCTGCATCGGTTGTTCATACCCCACACACATTAATCCAAAAGCATCTGCACCATGACTGGACCAATCATGTTCTGCTCCCAAACCAATATTACGCTTCTCATCCCATTTCTCATGATACCAATTCAGTGCCTTACGCCCTGCTACAGTCGTCTCTTCATTGAACCAAACTGAAGGCAAAATACGTCGCACTGCCTCTATTCGCATTTTGACAGCCCCAGCCCCTTGATTAGGAATGACCTGCGTTTCAAAACCCGCATCATTTAAAGCGCTCTCAAAACTCACATTGTGCACACGGTCTCTGGTCGCACCATCATGGGGGAGGACCATCAGTGCCTTCTCATAGCCATTGTGACGCAACCAACCGATATGCTCTGATAACGGCTGTCCTTGTGCTTCATAATAATCAAGCACTCTAATCTCTCTGCCTACAAATTGCGCTATCCATATCGCTGTCGCATCTGCCTTGGCTCCTGTGCCCCCAATATCCCAAAAGGCGCGTATCTGCATTAAAGGATCACGCGCAACACGCCCTATCCGCCCCTCTTGCTCCGCTGCCAACATTTCTTTTTGATAGTAAGCACCTTGAACCGCTGTAAGATAAGCCCCTTCCCATATATGCTTATAGGTCTCGGGGCGGTTTCTCAAATCATCAAGCCGCGCTTCATTCAAGATCTTGGGAAACTTCGGATTGTCTGACCAATTGATCTCTACACGCTTAATGGCTTCATTGTCTGAAAAGCGAAACCGACTTTCAACCGGTGCATTATCTCGCAATGGGTTCCATGTCACCCATAACTCTGCTCGCCACCCATCTCCCTCTTCACGCAAAGTTGGTATAAGCGTCTGCCAAGCTGTTTCTGTTACCGGCTCTGCCTCATCAACCCAACAGAGCAAAATACGCCCCATGGATTTGATACTGGCTATATTACGGTCCAGTCCAGAAAACTGAAAAGCTATACGACCATCATTTGACTTAATCGAAGCCTCTCCAACCTTGTAATATTCGCTTAAAAAGTCATGGGCTTCAATCGCCCGCTTAATCTCCTCCAATGAACTCTCTGCTAGCGAATTTTGAAACTGACGTGCACAAAGAATAGTCCCCGATATCCCTTGCATACCAAATTGATAGCCTTTTAAAGCAGCCATCAAGGCAAATGATCTTGTTTTACCAGACCCTCGTCCACCCCAAGCCGCGCGTACCAAAGCATCCCCTGCAAAAATAGGGATAAGTTTTGGTACAATCTTAATCTGTCTTGTCGTCATTCATTAAAGGAGCAATTTCTACACGCCCTATGATCTTAATCGCCCCCCCATCTTCTCCTGTTACCTGTAAAGGCAAGATCTTACCAAGCAACGCTAGATAAGCCGCAGGGCATCTTATTGCCTGCTTTTCGAGATAAGAGATTAACCCCTCTTTCCCATACTTATTGCCTGCCAATTCAGCCGCTTTAAGAATTGCCTCTTTCAAAAGTCGTGTATTCTTATTTGGTACACCTTTAACCCGCCCCATTCCTGCCTTAGGGGGTTTATATTTTTTCTTTGTTTGAGAAATCTGTTCTGTATTTTGTGATGTCATAAAATACACCCTCCCGATAATAAAAAACCCCGCATTTGCGGGGATTTTTGACTGTACCTTTCCCTCTCTAGACACAATACGCCCAAGTACAGCAATGTCATTAAATACGATTTGCTACACTTTGTCAACATAAAAATAACACATATTGATAAATTCAAAGGGAATCTGTTACAGAAAGCATAGAGATTTACAAGAAAAAGAAAAAACGATTATGGAAAAATTATTTATAATATTGATATTAGCAACTTTTGTTTTCCCATGTGGCATATTTCTTTATCATGGCTTCAAAAAATGGACATATCATTCAGCTTTTACAACAGGCATAGGTGGGGTTACGATGATGTCAGTAATTCTGTTAGGACAAGATAAAAATAAAAAAAAATTTTGTACTTTCATTGAAGAAAATGCCTATAATAAATCTTTTTGCGATATTTTATATAGTGATACTTTGTTCTTATTTCCTACAATAGCCATTTTAGGTTTAATAGTATCAATACTCTTTCTATGCGATGAACTTAATCAAAGAGATAAATCAATAGACGATCTATGCTATGAACTTGATAAAAAAAATCAAGAGTGTGAAAGATATAAAGAATATAACAACGATTTGTGATGAATTCATAAAAAACGAAAGAGGTGAAAAACGCCCCTTTGCACCTGAGCACTTTTACAAGAGAGCGGACACTACTTTCTTGCAGCGTAGTTATTTCCAATATCTATGAAGCACATTAAGAGCAACACGTAATGAATTCACAAGGTGTGATAGCATTTGATCTTCTATAACGAGGTACTGTAGCGCTGCATAAAGATTATACTGTCTATAGAGGCATTGCGCTTCTTTTAGTGCCTCTTGCGTGTTTATAAACTGCTCTGTTGCAAACGATACCCATTTGTCTCTTGCTTTATCATCAGCAGATGATGGCATTTCGTCATAAATTGCATTAGGCAATCCTTTTGCACATAGATAGTCGTTTCTTATCTGTAAATACTGTTGCGCGGCATCATATTGCTCTTGAGTAATCACGCCTTGTAAACAAAGCCGCCCTACGTAAGACCCAGAAAGTGGATTTTTTGCCTCGTATAGGGTTAAACCGAAGCGTTTTGCACGCATTTCTATTGCCAATTGATTAGCAGCTTCACGGAGTGCTTTTGCACGCGATATACGCCCATTGGCTTCTCTTACCTGCCCTGTTATTTTAGGGCGTCCCCTCTTGTTTTTTTTCACAACACCGCCTTTCGTTTAAAAAGGAACATCATCATTCATAACGGTATGGGGTGTATCAAGAGGTCTATAAATACTTCTCTCATAAGCAGATGATGACGGCTCTTGATTATCATCATTTTTGCCATCTAAGAGCTTTAAGTCGCCTTTGTACTTAGGCAAAATGACTTCTGTTACAAAACGTTCAATACCGTTTTTATCTTGCCATTTACGCGTTTGAAGCTGTCCCTCTATATAAACTTTGCTCCCCTTTTTGAGATACTGAAGCGCTATTTTTGCAAGATGTGGATTAAACACCACTACGGAATGCCATTCTGTTTTGTCTACTTTCTTATTGGTAGCCTTATCTGTATAGCTTTCAGACGTTGCCATACGAAAATTGACCACCTCGGCGCCAGATGACATTGTTTTGCTTTCTGGATTTGCACCTAAATAGCCAATTAAAATCACTTTATTAAGCATATTTGTAAGTTCCATTAAATGATATAAAGATCATAACATACTTTATGTGTTTTTACAATGTTTTCAATTGATAAAAAAGATATTTTCACATAAAAGATTAAGTTTTAAAAGCTGTTTTGATATTGCATTTTGATACGTTTTGTGCAATAAAAGGAATGTTCGTATACTTTCGAATAACAAAACAACATTCATGCATTGTAAAACAGAAGCCGTGTCAAGAAATTGGCACGGCTTTAATGCATTTAAATGGAATAGAAAAAACCAAACCCCAGCATAAAAGAAAGCCCCGTTACGTAAACACATAACAAGGCTTTCATGACTTTTCAATTTCTCAGGTCATACAAGATGTAGTATATTATGTGTAAAATTACAAGCGTTAAGACACAAAAAAACCGCGTCAAATTAATTGACACGGCTTTATTTTGTAGCGATTCTTAAAAAAACCTTTTTAACCTAAGGAACGGTTAAAATACAACGCCATCACGACGTTGCAAATGAATGGTAACATGATCTATTTTAAGATGCAAATTGAGAAAAAATACACTTGCGTTTATACACAAAATATGTGATTTATTAGTTAGTTTGTTTATAGCAAATTCCTTACTAATGAGATGTTTTGAATATAAAAGCCGTATCAATTCATTTTGATGCGGTTTTTATGTATTAAGGCTTGTGTTTTTACACGTTTTGTGTAATATGTATTTAGTGTGATGTATATATTTCCTGTGAAAACAAAAGCCGCGTCTTTAAAGGACACGGCTTTTTTGTTAATTATTGCATATTTCCGTAGATTTGCTCTCTTAAACAAGCCAATCCTTTAGATGTAATCTTAGTTGACGGTACAGTTTTTTCTGTACCATCATTTTTTTGAATAGTAATGGCTGTGCAATCCATTAGTCCTTTTTGTATTTTATCTTGATAAGGTAATAATGGACCGCTTGGTACTCTTTTGTAAACCCAACCATATCTTCGTAAGTAATCTGATAAATCCTTAGGTCTTATTTCCAATATTTTTGCAGCATCTATAATACCAAACAAACCATCGGAACGCTTTAAACCATCAAGAGCTATTGCTTTTGGTTTTAACTCTGCAATTATGATATCTTTACGCTCATTTTCGTTTTTTAGATGAGTTAATACACCTAACATTACCTGCGGACTTGAGTAATCGATTTGCTGTGATGTTGAAACTTGCTTTTCTAATTCCTGCCAACGGTCAATTATTTTTGCTCGTAAAGCGGTGCTGTAACCTGAAACGAGGATTAAGCATTCACGCTTTGGAAGGTTGTAACAAGGGCGGGTTTCACCTTTTGCATCAACATAAGTTCCGATGAAATCAACCAATCCAAATTTGGATCCGTTAAGTTCTTCAAGCATTTTCTTGATATCACGCATAATATGCGCATGTTGCTTACCACATAACTCTGCGATTTCACGACTAGACATAGTTTGAATACTATCATCTATGTTGATTTGATTTACGTTTGTTAAATTTGTTTGATTTATATCGATTAAGGATTGCGGCATCTTTTTTTCCTAAAAATTTAATAAAAGTTAAAAAGAAGGCGCCCCCGCCGCGCCCGCACGTTATTTAAGCAGCTTCGTTTATGCTATGCACATTATCAAAATCAGGTCTATAAGCTTTCAAAAGAGACGCTATTGAGTAAATTGGTTCTGAACGACCAAACTCTGTAATGATTGCTAAAATTTTTGTAAAATTAGGCATTTCGTTTTGTAATTTTAAAACCAAAACCTTTTCTAAATCTGCCATTAATTCCACTAAAGCATTGCTATATTCGTCTTCAGTATAATCAGTGTTAACTTCTTTACACACTGCCATCCACAAATCACATAAGAAATCAGTGGTTATTTTTATTTCGTTTTTTTCCATTTTAATGCTTTCTATTGGTTAGAAATTTTTGATTGACAACCCATAAGGGCGCCGGGCGCTCAAAACACGGCCAATAGTCCGTCGCTATACTTTTCCCTCGCGAAGGGTATTGTATGGCATAGCTACACCCGACATAACCATTATACGCTCTTAAAGCATAAAAGAAAGTCAGTATTTTAAAGAAATGGGAGAAACCTTTTCGTGGTTTATCCGCTATTGGTCAGTGTTTTGATCACTTGCCAACCTTAATAAACGACCTTTTCTTTAAAGTCAATACGTATTTTTTATTTTTTCACTTTTTTTCATTTTGATAAATACCTAATTGAATATCAAGCGCTTTTTCTAGTTCACTGTCTATATCATAAGCTTGTGAATAACATTTCTCATCATCGTTTGTACGTTTTTTGATTTTCCTATTTACCTCATCTATCAAAGGTTCATAACTCAATACGCTTCTTGGTAAATCACCACCGTATATCCACGCTTTCACTTGCGCTTTGGTACTATAATCAACATTTGAAGGCATCTCTTGATACTGCCCACCATCGAATTCCTCGTATTCTCTTGATCCATCTTCGTATTCATACAAGTTGTAAAAATACTCTGCCACCCCTAATCCCCATGGTGCATATCCAACCGCTGTTGCAACAAATTTCTTTTGAATAGGCTGTTTACGTTTTTTTAAAAACATCTGGTTTAATATCCCCTTGCTTAAATCCATAACTTTACCAATGGATTTATTTACCTCGAAATGGGCTGTACAGAAGCGTTTTTAATTTCGATATGGTTTACACCATAAAATATCCAAATCGCTCTGTACGGTACCTTTTTGTCGATTTAAACGCATATCTAATCCAATATGAATACCAAACTTCACTAATTTGCTGTTTGCTTTTCAATTCCTTTTAAAACCTCTTCTAATCCCTTCGAAGGCTTTTCCATGCGTTCTGATGTGATTACAACCTTTTGATCCGTTGCCTTGATCTCTGGCTTTTCAAGATTCTTGAGAATGCGATTGGCTTGGTAGCGAATATCGCTTTCAAGTTTTTCGCAATAGCGATAAAAATCCGCTGTTGATGGCATAAAGGTTGCGTTTAAACCCTCTGCTTTACCTTTCAAAGCGTTCTTTGTTGCTGTTTGCAATACCCAGCTGCTTATGCCTTCAAGAGTGTAGAGATACGCAAGTGCTGTCGCTTTCTCATCTGATCCCATGGGGCTCTTAAGTCCATTTGAAAGGACAAGATACGTTGTTTGAATTTCTTCTTCGGTTGCTTTCTTTTCAAGCTTTTGTAACGCATCATGGACTAATGAGGTAACTCTCTCCGCTTCTGCAATCAATGGCTTTTGCCCCGTTTTCCAATGGAATGGTGGTTCGGTTATCATCCTCGAATAAAAATTTGTACACACTGTCTGAATTTTTAATATTGGACATGTGCTGTGCAACTCGATAACTCCATCCACGCTGCTGTTCTGTTTTTTCAGTGATTGGCTTTCCATAAATTTTTCCTTTCTGTAAATCTTCAATTGCTCTTCGCACCCAATTACGCCACGTTGCTTGCCAATCGATTTTGGTTGCATTTGCTCCAGCTTTTGAACGCCAGTAATCTCTAAATTTTGCGATTTCGACTTTGATACGCTCTGGAGGCAAGCCTTCGTTGATTGCAAAATCGTAATCGGGTTCAAAATCCGCAGGCAATCGACAGCCTCGATTAGCTTTTGACCGCTTGGCTCTTTTGAGAACGCTTGCTTGCTCGTGAATGAGAGGTTGGTTTTCTGATGTCGTTGCGTTTTGATCTGATTGGCTTTCAATCGCATCAACCTCGAGTGACGCTTCAATCAAATCCGTTGTTTCTAAATCTTCAAATTCAGTTTCTTTTTTTGATAATACGATAGTATTATTTTTTTTATTATATATGTGATTGTGGTTGTGGTTGTGATTGGCATCATCTAGCATTGCATAAGCATTGCTTGTAGCATTGCTTGTAGCATTGCTTGTAGCATCATAAGCATCATGCTTAATATCACAAGCATCTTTTGGATTTTTATCCCATCTTGCCTTCGCTGCTTTCTGCGCTCTCTCTGAAAATTTGTTTAAATTTTCATTTGAGTTGTTTAGTTCCTCTTCAACTTGTAAACTCCATAAGCGACCATCTTCTAAACAAATGATCTTCTTATCACGTAATAAAAACTCTAACGCTTTATTAAAAACCTTTTTTGAACAGCCCGCGCTATGTGCCAATTTGTCTTGATCATAAAAAATGGGTTCTCCACTTTTACGCATGTGCCATTTTAATGTAACGTATGTTGCTATTTGAAAGGCTTTCATGCCATTCGTTTCTGCAAGACAATCCGAAGGAAAGCTGCGAACCCAAGCCAACTTAGTTGACATGTATTGCCTCCTCTCTTTTCTTACTCCACCTTGCTAAAGCGGCTTTTGAAGCGTTTTTTGAAGCTTTATCTATTGTCTCAAAATCAAAGGCTACTGACTTATGCCATAAGCTGCCATTCTCTAAACGCGTGATATGACCAGTGCTGATTAAACTCTCTAACGCCTTTTGAAACGTTTTCACTGAACACCCACACCAACTCGATAAATAAGACGCATTATTTATAAGAGGCGCTTTCCTATCATTCATTAGCAATACAAGTGTTGTATAAACAGCCTTCTCGGTCGCTTTTAAGCCCATAAGATCTTTTAAAAACTGATCTGTACTAAACTTTACCCACGCCACTTTATTACTGGACATCACTCTAAGATCTCCTTCTCTTTAACCAAATATAAAATTGCTAAAGCATCCGCTTCATTATCATCACAAGGCACATGCCCTTTCGAACGCATTGCCTCTATCATCTCTTCTTTCGACGCATTCCCCTTCCCCGTCGTCGCTTTCTTAATCGTACTTACGGGTATCCCCTCATACGGTATCTCATGATCTTCACACCACGCCGTTAATGCTGCTAATAAACCACCGTAAACATGCGCTGCATCGGTTCCAACATGACGCCTCACCTCTTCAAAATACACCGCGTCAATATCACCTGCTGTATGCTTTATCTCATTAAGCCATTGCTTAAAGCGTAAATAACGCATTCCCCCGCCTTCAAAACGACGGGGTTGCAAACTCATCGTACCACTGAATATATGACCATTTCCCCCTCGTATCGCCCACCCCATCTTCGTACCTAGATCAAAACAAAGAATCGTGTTAATCACCGCACCACTCCATACAAAACGTATTTTATAAGATTGTTTTTTTCTGAAAATGAAGGAAAGAAGGGTGTATAGAATATGGAAATACCACTTGATATACTCAGTAGTATCATCTCTGCTCTCATTGGTAGTACGATCTCGTTTTTGCTGTCATGGTGTGTGAGAAACGCAGACCTAAAAAGAGCAGAGAAAACTCGACGAGAAGATTTATGCAATGTAGAAAAACAGTTTAACCATTTAGAAGACCAAAATAAATCATTGCAAAAGCAAGCTACATTAGCAGAAAAACACGTCAATTTTTTACTAAAAACAAAAGAAGAGCTGGATTTAGGACCATCGCTACTTTTTAAGCCTAATAGCCCCACTCCAGATGAAGATGACCCTAATAATGGCCCCATCAGTATAATAGTACGTATCATAAATCCTACCGAACGAATAATTCAAATGGATAATATCTGGATAGATAAAAAGTGCCCTTTCGAATTTTATAAGATAAAGTGTTGTCCTCCTAGACTTAGTCAAACGATAGAAATTTATCCAACATCATCAAAGCACATTAATCTTATAAATCCTAAAACTAAACCACAAATACTATTTAATGGATACACTGTTGCTCCATTTAACATCGACCCAAGAGAAGAAATTAAATGGGAGATTTTTATCCTGCCCCAAAATTTAGATAAAGCAGCTTCTCCACTCTTCATTTTAGAACACACCTCATCAAATCATCCCCAAAAAACAATGAAGTCTATTTTTTGGACACATTTCGTCGGTTGTTTTTCAGGCTAAGCTCATCCTCTAAATCCCATATTATTTTGTTTTTTTCGTCTATCTCATCTCTCAATTCTTGTGTCAGTTTAAACCAGTAATAAACTTGATAGAGCAGATAAAAATTAGTAGCCATAAAAATAGCTGTAGGTATCATTGCCATCTCTCTCTCCTCACTTACTTTTCTTCTTATTTTTATGAGACTTTTCTTTTACAGATTCACCACGCTGCTTAAGCTCTTGTGTAAGTTTTTCTATTTCTTCACCACGTGATTTAGCTTCTGCTTCAAGGGTATCTATAATTTCGTTTTTTCGTTGTAATTTTTTTCTGTACTCGTCTCTAGTTTCTTTAAGTCTCTTAATTTCCTCTTCATATTTTTCTACATTCTCATCATATCCACTAATGATCTCTCTAATTTCTTCGCGTTCTTTTTTTAAAGCCCTAGCTGCAAATTCTTCATCTTCAATCTTCCTTTTTAAGCGCCTTAACTTGATCTCGATAATACAAAGCAAAACGAAACATCACTCCGCATAAAAGCAATGCTCCAAACACCACACACACAACTATCGCTATCATTTCATTTAAACTCATTTTGATCTCCTTAATGCTGCAAAGTCTCGCCGGTGTGATCAACACCGCGGCTCTTGCAAATTTTCGACAATGGGGAGCGTTGCTCTTGCATTAATGACTGCAAACGCTCGGGATAAAAAAAATCTTCGGGACGCAAATCTATCCCATGATCACGCGCATAGGTTAATAATTTTTGTTGGTGTTTTGCTGGGATAAAATCATGCCATCTAGAAACAGATGACACATCTCTTTGCACTATAACTGCTACAGTTTTTAAGCCACCTAAATATTTTATAATTAATCTCGCAGGCATATGTAATCTCCATAACAGTGCAATAAATAATTGCGTTTTATGCACAAGTCAACAAAATTATGCGTTTTTGTCATTTTTACACATTTGCATAAAAATATATTTTCAAGGATTATACAAACTATGGAACAAGATATTCAGTCCAAACTTAAGCTATGGATTAAAGAGCGTCTTAAAGAACGAGGACACGGCGCACAAACATTATTAGCATTACATTTAGAGCTACACCCGTCAGCAGTGAATCGCATGCTTAATACCTATCAGAATGGGAAAACGCGAGATATAACAATAGATGAACTAGTGAAAATTTCTGAATTTTTTAATGAACCTCCACCCAGTTTTTATAAAGAAGTAGACTTGGATTTTATGAAAATATGTGCATCGCTTGATCCAGTCGACAAAGAAGCGGTGCTTGATTTTCTTGAATTATTAAAAAAATTAAAAACAAAATAAGTAAGAATTAACTGCTCTTTTTCATTAAATAATGAGAAAACAGATTCTATTTTTTTATCTATATCGCTCATAAACATCTCCTAAATTGTGGATAGCGCATAAATTAATTATATATTTTAAGATTTATTTTTGCGTTTTATGCAAAATTTTAGTTGACTTGTGCATAAAATACAATTATCACAGCACCATACCCCGAAAAAAAAATCCTATGTCAAGGCGTTTTTTTCAAAATGTATTTAAATATTTGATAATGGAGGCGTTTATGGAAAAACCAGTGTTTATAAATTCTGATGAAATTCTCTTAGTCATCTGCGAAAATGAAGAACAAAATCTCGCTAAATCTGGCCCGTTCTTAGAAGAAAAGGACATGATCAAATTTATCGACCAAGCCGATAATGCTGTTCAAATCTTCCGTGTGGAACCAACAACTAATCGTTGTGAAGATATTTCTGAAGATCTTGCCGAATGCTATCTTAAAGAACGTGAAGAACAGTGCTTCAATGGAAACATACCTCACGACTTTGTTCTACACAGCTCCGCATACGATTTTTTTTTAGAAGAAATCGAACAGCAGCGATATGAAGATGAAACTTACGGTACTTATGAACAGCAGCACCGTCTAACTCTTTCGGATGTCATTCCAAACTACCCATCCTATACACACTATAGAGGGCGTTTTTAAGAACGCCCCTTCTCTCATCAAGATTGGTAATTAAAAGAGATCATAAAAATGGATAATCCTATCACTATTACAAATAACACCATTAACGAAGAAAGCGTTCAAACAGTCAACGCACGTGAATTGCATGCCTTTTTAGAAGTAGGTAAACATTTCTCTACTTGGATTAAAGACCGCATCAAAAAATATAACTTATTAGAAAATAAGGATTATTTAGTTTTACCCAATTTTGGGGAAAACCTCCAAGGTGGTCGTCCTTCTAAAGATTATGCTCTCACTCTAAACGTAGCCAAAGAACTTTCTATGATTGAGAACAATAAGAAAGGTAGAGAGGCCCGTTTATACTTTATCGAATGTGAGCGGCGTGCAAAGCAGGCAGCAATACCACAACAAATCGACTATTCAAGTCCAAAAGCTATGATGGGCTTTTTGAATTACCTACAAGGACAAATAAATCAACAAGATACTATCATTGAATATTTAAAACCAAAAGCAATGGCTTTGGAAAGCTTGCAACGCTCTGATGGGCTCTTCGGTCTTACTGAAGCTGCTAAAATTCTCGAAATGCAACCAAAACAGTTCATTCAGTTCCTACAGAAAAAAGGATGGGTGTATCGACGCACTTTCGGGGCTCCTTTGTTGCCTTATCAAGATAAAATCCAAAAAGGTCTTATGGATTGTCCTACACACACTGTTCAAACCGAAAATGGAACAGAAAAAGTCATTCCTTCAGCAAAAATTACAACAAAAGGCATGGGGGTGCTGTCTCAAGAAATGAAACGACAAAACATGCATTAAGAGGAGGTTATTATGATAAAAAAGAAATACGAACTGACCGATGAAGTGGATGAAGTTGGCGGACACACGCTTTACCGCATACGTGCATTAAAAGATTTTGGATATGTCAAAAAAGGTGACCTTGGTGGTTTTATACAAAAAGAGAGCAACTTAAGCCATAAGGGAGACTGTTGGATTTTTGGCAATGCACAAGTTTATGATAATGCCAAAGTTTATGGTGATGCGCGGATTTATGGGAATGCACTCGTTTCTGAAAATGCACAAGTTTCCGATTATGCCGAAGTTGGTGGTTCTTCTGTTAGAGATAATGCCAAAATTTATGGCTATGCACGGATTTATGAAAATTCTGTTATAGGGGGGAGTGTACACGTTTACGGAAATGCTAAAATTTATAATCAAGCATATATTCGCTGTCGTGTAGACATTGCTGGAGATTGTAAAATTAGTGGATCCACCGTGATCTTAGATCGTGAGAAGCAATAAACCATGGAAAAAAAAATACGAACTTACTGATGAAACTCTATAGCCTTAAGAGATAGGCTTCTAATAACCAAATAACCATTTTTCAAAACAAGCGTGGTTCACGCCACGGGTGCATCATACGTAAAATAAGGAAACAATAATGACAAATTCTCCTTTAACAACAATGGCAAGCAAATATGGCTTTTCTCATGAGCAATTCCGTAAAACAATTATTAAAACATGTATCAATCATAATTTCTCTGATGAAGAATTCGCTGCTTTTATATCGGTGGCAAATACTTATGGGCTTAACCCATTAACAAAAGAAATCTACGCACTCCCTAAAAGAGGTGGCGGCATTATCCCTGTTGTCTCTATTGATGGCTGGATTAAGATCATTAAATCTAATCCTCAATTTGATGGTATGACCTTTCAAGATCAACTCGATAAAGACGGTAATATCATTGCCATTAAATGCGCTATTCGTCTCAAAGGTATTCAAGACCCTATCGAAGTCACCGAATATTTAAATGAATGCAAACAAAAAAGTGACACTTGGCAAAAATACCCCGCTCGTATGTTACGTCATAAAGCAACTATACAATGCGCTCGCTATGCTTTTGGTTTTTCTGGCATTTATGAAGAAGATGAAGCAGCGCGTATCAATGAAGCAAGCCGGAATACACAAATACAATTTGTTTCTCATACCATGCTCGAACAAATCAAACTGTTAATTAAAGAAACACAAACGAATGAAAATATTCTTCTCTCTTACGCAAATGTCGAAAACATAACAGATCTGTCTTGTGAAAAAGCACAAGAGATTTTAGAGCTATTGGAAAAAAAGCAAAATATTCAAAAAGAAAGAGCTCTACAATCTCACCCGCAACAAGAGCAAATAGACGCGCCTATACAAGATGCCGAATATATTCATATCCAAGATATCGAATATGCACCAACTCAACAACAAACGGCGGTGTGAGATGGAACAAAGAACAGCACAATGGTTTCAAGCACGGTTAGGAAAAGTCACCGCTTCAAACGTTTATAACGTTATTAGTAAAACAGCAAAGGGAACCCCTACAAGTAAGTATGAAGATTACAAAATCAAACTTATGACAGAGCGTTTAACGGGTGAAATAAGCCAATCTTATCCAACGCCGGCTATGCAATGGGGCATTGAACATGAAGAAGATGCTCTAAAAGAATATGCATTCATTTATGATACAGAAATCACTCAATGTGGTTTTATCCAACACCCCACAATCAAAATGGCGGGGGCTAGCCCTGATGGGCTTATTGGTGAAAACGGTTTAATCGAAATCAAATGCCCACAATCAATCAACCATTTACGCTTTTGTATAGATGATGAGATCAAACCAGAATATCATGCGCAAATGCAATTCCAAATGGCTTGTACGGAACGTCAATGGTGTGATTTTATCAGTTATGACCCACGCTTTACCGGAGTTTCATCTCACTTGCGTATGAAAATCAAACGCATCTACCGTGATGACAAACAAATTGAACAGATTAATCAAGCGGTCGAAGCTTTTTTAGCAGAAATAGAACAAGAGATACAAAGAATCTCTACAAAAGCCGCTTGAAACTATGGGGGTGCTTATCCTCACCAATGCCTCCTAGCACCCCCACCCTTTAATTATTATAAATAAGAAGGATTTCTTTAAATGAATGAAGAAAAATTAACAGAATCAATAGAAAAAGTAAGTATATTTGAACGGGCTTTATTATCAATGCGCTTGCAAAGACTCGTCAATATACAAGATCTTTCAATTTATCTTGGAATGTCTATGACGTGCATTAGAGAGCTTGTAAAAGATGGAAATTTCCCTAAACCAATAAAAGAAGGGCGATATTTAAAATGGGATATCGTTGAAATTGACCGCTATATTGAAAGCAAAAAAGCCGAAAGAAACTCTATAGAGATACCACCACTATCGTAAACAATCAACGCCCAGTCACAAAAGATGACCACTGTTCTAAAAGAACACGACGCTGTTCTAAAAAATCAGTCCTCATATAAGCTTTTGTGACTGAATTCCCCACTGAATGAGACAACGTAAATTCCGCAATTTCAAATGATGTTGATGTTGTCTCTGCTATCCAATCACGAAGACTAGATCTGAATCCGTGTGGTCGATATGCAATCCCTCTATCTTTCATAAATTTAGAAAGTGTCATATCCGATATAGGATTTCCAGAGTTTCCAACAAACAAAAATCCATTTTTTTCGATTGTTTTTGCTTTTTCAATAATAGAAATCGCTTCATCTGTAAGTGGTACGCGAAAATCAAAAACCTTTCCAACTATTCCCTTCATATTTTCTTTTGGGATTGTCCATATTGACTGATTAATCTCCTCCAACCGTATATGCCTAATTGGCATTGAACGAACGCCGGTTAGAATTAAAAGCTTTAAGGCTAAATTCGATACAACATTATCATCTAAAGATTGA
Organism: Bartonella tribocorum CIP 105476; assembly: GCF_000196435.1. NCBI lineage: Bacteria > Pseudomonadati > Pseudomonadota > Alphaproteobacteria > Hyphomicrobiales > Bartonellaceae > Bartonella > Bartonella tribocorum. The sequence continues at coordinate 2,276,168 of NC_010161.1, forward strand.
TAAAAAGCTGGAACTTCTTTCCATGGCATTGCTGGAATATTTTGAACATTTTGAATAAATTTTCCCAATAAAGCTTTTGCTTTTGGTACCAATTGCATGTCCACATCTATACCACGCGCTGCGGCATGTTTTATAGCAATATTCAAACGCGATAAAGCCTTGCTTGCTGTTTCGTTTTTGGTTTTCCAAATAGGGGATAAGCATTCTTTTATATCAATCTGCGTCAATTCAGTAATTGCTATATCTCCAAGTTTAGGAAAAACATGCAATGTGAGAGGTGTTAACCACCTTGCTGCGGTTCCTTCATTTTTCAATTCGCTTTTTTTAGCTTCAAAAGCACTTAAAACTATTTCTCTTAAAGAAATACTATCAACCGCTTGTCGTAACTTTTCATTTTTCCTTTTACGAATCGGGTCAATACCTTGTTGCAAAAGATCACGGCAAGCTGTAGCCTTAAGCCTTGCTTCTTTCAAAGATACAACGCTACAAGAGCCTAACCCCATTTCACGACGTTTTTTATTGAAATCGAATCGAAAAACCCAACGCCCTTGATTCTGTGCTGTTTTGATAAGCCATAATCCAGCCCCATCTGCATATTTACCTTTAGGCAAATTTTTTACGGATAAGGTGGATAATCTATCACGCGTTCTTGTTTTCCTAATCACTTTTTAAACCACCTTTTGAACCACCTTTTGAATTGCGCTTTTGACGGATTCACCAGATATCAAGGTCGTATAAAAAATACAATTTTAGAAATAAAAACAATGAGTTATAAAGGAAATAAGATAAACGACGATACCTAGTGATATTGTAGAAAATCTATAAATGGTGCGGGTGGTCGGACTCGAACCGACACTCCTTTCGGAACCAGATTTTGAGTCTGGCGCGTCTACCAGTTCCACCACACCCGCACTTGTATTATAAAAGACAGACCTGTCGATTATCTCTTTGCACTATATGAAGAAGCATAGATTCGTCAACACCACACTTCTTCTTTTTTAAGAATTTCTCTCATTTTCTTCTCTGTTTTATGGAATATTTTCTTTATCGGATTTATAGCAATTTCATTTGTAAAGTTTTTACCTCTTAAATTTATAAAAAACCTCATGATATTAAACAAATTAAAGCTTTGGACGATTTCTTTAGCAAATCGGCGTACAGCACCACACTGGCTTGGTTTCATTGCCTTTATTGAAAGTTCTGTTTTTCCAATTCCCGTAGATGTTTTATATATCCCGCTGCTGCTTATCCGTCAAAAGCAAGTTTATCGCTATGCTTTGATTGCAACGATCTGTTCTGTTTTGGGAGGTATTGTCGGTTGGTTTATCGGACATTTTGCCTATGATACCCTTGCCAAACCTATTTTAGAATTTTACGGTAAAGTTGAAAGTTTTGAAGCTTTAAAAAACAGTGCAACCCTGCAATTTCTGATTATTTTATTGATAACATCAGGTTTTTTTCATCTTCCCCCCATCAAGATTGTCACAATTTTGGCCGGTGTGATGAGTGTACGTCTTGAACTTTTCATTCTCATTTGTATTTTTTCCCGAGGTGCACGTTTTTATCTTCTCGCGTGGCTGATTAAACATTTTGGACAAAAAGCAATGAATTTTCTACGACAACATTTCAAATGGATTGTCCTCATGGGGTGTGTTAGTCTCCTTTTAATTTATGGGATTTTCATCGTTTTTTTAAACAAGCAGCTTTTATAAGGAACAGACCCAATGGCATGTGCTTTATCTTCCCATTCATTTTTAAAGAAGCACCTTCATCTTGAACCCAGTAGAAAAGAACAAAGTTTATGGGCTTTTTTTCTCGCTTTTTGCTTGTCCGCCACAATAGGTCTTGCCCTTGGTTTTGAACATCTTGGCGGGTATCTTCCTTGCGATTTATGTCTTATCGAGCGTTTTCCCTATTACGGTGCCATACCATTTTTGCTCTTAGCAGGTTTTGGCGCATGGTTTTTTCGCATGTCTTCTTGGATACAACTTTTATTTTTATGTGTTTTTGTCTTAATGAGCATCAGCCTTGTTCTCGCCATTTATCATGCCGGTGTTGAATATGGCTTTTGGACCGCTCCCCTCAGTTGTGGTTCAAACACCGTACGCAAAGCCTTAGACGTTAACCAACTGCTTAACCAATTAAACAACATTCACCCTCCTTCTTGTTCTGAAGCCCCCATACGTTTTCTTTTTCTCTCATTTGCTGGTTGGAATGTTGTCTCAAGCCTATTTTTCACCCTTATAAGCCTCTATATTACGTCAAAAGGCATTCTTTCAGGCCACAAGACATAACAATCACCCGCCCCCCACGCGCACAAGAGCATGCTTGCTCTAAAAAAAACACCTCATAGCGCAATGGGGTCTTCACAAGCATACAACATACTGATTTTAATGAAAAATTATTCTTTTTCAACTTAAATCATAACCCTGAATATAGTCAGATTTTCTCATTTCAAATCATCTGCGACATGAATCAATGTCACTTGTTTGCACGTCATAAGCGCGGCTGATGTGTGGGTAAAAATTATACAAGAAAGGAGTCAAAATGGTCCTTATGAACGCTCTCAAGTGCTAAGGGCTGTCGCAACATGGGAGTTGATAAAGTGTGGATGGTACCGTCTCGCTTCTCCATAAACGCAGCTGATGTGTAGGTAAAAATTATACAAGAAAGGAGTCAAAATGGTCCTTATGAACGCTCTCAAGTGCTAAGGGCTGTCGCAACATGGGGGTTGGTAAAGTGTGGATGGTACCGTCTCGCTTCTCCATAAACGCAGCTGATGTGTAGGTAAAAATTATACAAGAAAGGAGTCAAAATGGTCCTTATGAACGCTCTCAAGTGCTAAGGGCTGTCGCAACATGGGGGTTGGTAAAGTGTGGATGGTACCGTCTCGCTTCTCCATAAACGCAGCTGATGTGTAGGTAAAAATTATACAAGAAAGGAGTCAAAATGGTCCTTATGAACGCTCTCAAGTGCTAAGGGCTGTCGCAACATGGGAGTTGATAAAGTGTGGATAATACCGTCTCGCTTCTCCATAAGTATAAAAATGGAAGTGCTCAATGGCTTTATCATTATACCATTCATAGTTGGCGCCGTGAAATGGGGGTGACGAGCATTAAAACATGTTTCTTAAAAAAAGCCCGTGAATTGGCAACTGGGTAGCGTTCTGTTTTGCAAACACCCATCACAAAGCCTCCAGAGCATAAAAATTACCCCCACGCATCCCACACACATCATCTCCCCTCAAATTTCTGCTCATTTTTAAACAGATGAAACAACCTTTTGTTGTATAATATCCCTGTGTTTTTTCATACATTTGCAGGTTTTATGTTGTTATCAATGTTTTCCTCTCCAAAGGGAGGAGAAACAACAAAAACAACGAATATTTTTATTTTATTGTTTTGCTTCTCTGTACGCATAGGCAATATTTTGATAGAAGCAAGCTTTAGAAAAGTGATTAGAGAATAAGTGAGGGGACCCATAAATATTGAATGGTCAACCATGCCTGAGGATAAAAACACACCCCCTCCCTCGCTTACTCCTTTAGATATCTGTCACCTTGAAGCTCCGCCTACTGTAATGGAACATGATCATGCCGCCTGGCGAGAACATGAGAAATTCAGGGATTTAAATGCGCCTTACACAAAACCCCCGCATATAAAACCTCGGCTCAAATCAGCCCCTCGCATTCGGCAAGTTTTTTGGTGCGATTTTCCTCATGATTCGATCTTACCCGAATTCTGGAAAAAACGTCCTGTTTTAGTGCTCTCTAAGAATGCAAAACTCTATGGTAATGTTACGGTTTTGCCATTTTCGACAAAATCGCAACCGAACAATCCTGCAGCTTATGCCCTACAATCTCCGATAGAACGTAAAAAAGCATGGATTATCTGCAATTATGTAACAACAGTTTCAGTAAGCCGTCTGAGTTGTTCACGGAGCATTCCAAGGTTATCGGAAGAAGAATTTCATAAAGTTGTTGCGCTTATGCTTAAACATTTACCGCGTTTACAACATTGACTTTTAAAAAAAATAAGCGTATATAAATAAGTACATACGGCATCAGCAATGGTGGCCGCTTCCCCGCAAGGGGAGATAGGAACGAAGGAGTGGAAAACCACTCCTTTCGTCATTTAGGCGTTCCCTTTTACTTAAGATATCCAACAATATCATCATCCTAATCAACGCGAAAAAAAGAACGATGACAAACTGAAATGAAGAAGCTTACCCGATAGGAAGGCTTATAATTTTCCCTCAATGCCCCCTCTAGAAAACGCGTTTCATAATAAACAGCCCTCAGGATCTATTCTCCTTACAGGGGGACTATTTCCTTCGAAAAAGAAAGCAAGAGATCACTAAAATCTAATCCGAAGTCAGTGCTTTCAAAAAAATGATAAATCACTCACAACACAAAAAAGAAGCCTATTGATAATAGCCCTCACTCTCCGTACCCCGCCTTCTCCAGCAAACATCCGCTTACCATTTGTGAACTTTCGTCATATCATTTTACAGAGAGAAAAAAGGAGAGATTTACATCTTTCTCTAACCCAAGTAGATAACCACGTAGAAATCAGCGCACCACCCGTTTTTCTTCCTGCACAAAGAACATCATAGTTACTGCCTTAAACTTCAATGCCCTCGCCCATCTCTCATAGCTTTCAGTCGCGCAAATAAATTTTCACCCCTCATCTTATCTTTTTGCCTCTCAAACCCTCTTTTCACAAAAAACTTCTACAAAAAGCAAAAAACTTCACCTTTTGAGAATACAACCATGACAAGCAGAAAGATTCTCGATAAATGAGAACATTTCTCATAAAGTATACAAGGCATTGATTTATAATGATAATTCACTATTTTGTATGTTGAGTGAGAGTCTCGAATAACGTAAGATTCTTTCATTTCAAACCTATGTATGTTGAATCAATCAAAACCACTCATTTGCACAGAACAAGTGGGATGAGCGTGTGGATCAAATTTATATAAGAAAGGAGTAAAAATGGTCCTTATGAACGCTCTCAAATGCAAGATCTGTCGCAACATTTTAGGGCTGGCAAAGTGTGTGATGGTGCCGGCTTGCTTCTTCACAAGCAGAAAGGCTCCCGTATATAATATAGGCTTCATATCAACAAAAAACGATACCAAGCGACTGAATTGATTTGCTTTACCGCCAATTTCTGATGCTCTCACCGCCTCTTTTTTTGCACCTCATATCAATACTTCTTTTTTTACACCCCATAAAGGATAAAAAAATTTTTTCTTTGCAAAAAAAAGCAATTTTAATGATCAACTTTATTTCCAAGAAACGCACCCCTTTAGCGGGATATATTCTCTTTCCCTATCGCCAGCACTTGTCATTCTCCCACCATTGATCCCCATCACACCCTAAAGCATAGCCCGTTCATCACTTCCATTGACAAGAGATAATAGACAAGAGATAAACGAGAATGTTGATCATCTGCATATCGGCAGCATAGCATTCTATCGTAACCACGCCATACCATTGTTTTTCTTTTTGCATTTCCCTCATGATAAATTATATCCTTTTCATATTGTGCCATAGAGTGTTTTTTTCCATAGCGTAAATTTTTCAAGAGAAATCCTTTTTCGCTCACAGATGACAAAATTTCTTTATGGAGAACGCGCATGGCGCTCAGCTTTGACCTTTTCCATAACAAAGGTAAGTTCAAACTTTAACCAAAACGACAATACACCTATTCTAAACGATTTACGCACCACCTCATTGGCAACAGGCTGCTCCAATATCGGTGTATTTATCGGTGCATTGATTTGAGAATTTTTTGCGCTTCCACGCCCCATAAAAAAAGAAAATATTTTGATCATGTTCAATTCCGTTATTGTGAATACCGATTGAACGATGCCAAAAAAAATCAAACAAAAATAGAGGGATAAGTTACGAAAACTACAGGGTAAATTTTGCTGCCCCAAAATGTCTATTTTTCTTCCTCTAAACAATCCTTGAAACACTATAAAATATTTTATTATTTAAAAACAATTACTTAAAACCTAGGGGAGAAAGGTAAAAACTTCCCCCAGAAAAGGAGATTATCTTCAAAATTATCAAAAAAAGCAGCACACTTTTAGTGATCTTTTTGTTTTTTTCTTTTGGTAAAATCAATTGGCAGGTGTCTTAGGAGCCCCTCCGGTAGGTTCCCAATTAGCAACACTTGAAATCTGCTCAATAACATCCTCTTTTAACTTACCAGTTTTCTTATTGTGTAAATCATATTGATCAGCATTCTGTCGCAACCATTCTGCAAGCGTTGCTTTAACAGTTTTACCACCCTTAGCCTCGTTCACCGCTTCCCAAGCTGCAACAGCTGCAGCAAGCTTTGAAGCATAGCGTGGATGCGTTGGATCTTGAAACATATATTTTTTATCCTTAGTGTCACGAGAATCATCCTCAGGGAAAAAATTTTTAGGTCTCTTACCACACAATAAAAGCCATTCTTTCAAATCATCTAGAGAAACAGAAGAATATGCAACAATAGGATTCTCGTCCAAACGAAACCCCCGAAAATCACAAAGATAGTACCATTCTACCCTTAATTTTCCCTCTTCTACTACTCTTACTATCTCTTGATAAACAGCTCGGAACAAAGCAACTTTAGCGAGCGGTACTCTATCCCCTCCTTCGTAAATATTGCTGTTTTCAGGTCTGTTTTTGTTGGAAAATTCACATATGAGTGGATTCAAGTCAGCTATCAATAACGCTGCCTGCAGTATTGTTAGTTTTTGAGAACGTAAAAGCCATTCTAAACTTTCATCAATTTCCATATATACCCCGCCTTTTTCTACAAAACTTAACATATTTTTCAAAACGCTAAGAGCAATCTCCTTCACTACACAGAGATTATACTCCCCTCACATTGCAGCTTATCACACTTTTTAATAAGCCCACACCCCTCCTTGTGATCTACAAGCAAATGATTTGAATTGATTCAAGATAACAAGTTTTGAAGTAAGAGAATCCTACTGAATTTGGGGCTTTCATGCAAGATATAAGGCAAGTTACAAGGCGATAAATTGCCCTTCATAAAGCATCAATTTTCATGCGTAATCAAACAATTGGATATGATCATATCTCTCTCATTTATGCACTGCCACCCTTAAATCTATCCCCTGCAATCACAGCCCAAAAGATAATTTGTTAACTCTGACAGATCCACCTAAATACAAAAGCTATAACAACGCTCAATGTGCATCAATATCATAAGAATATTGGCTTATACCTAAGCAGGATGCGGAGCGTAAAACTGTGCAAATAAAATGCTATAATGAAATGTGCTAAAAGCTGTCATAACATTGGGAACAGAAGGGTATGAGAGTGCCGGCTTGCTCTTTTGTGAAGCTTGAAAGTGAGAAGACTCAATGGCGTTTGTATTATTTCATGGGGGCTTTGCCGCTCTCACCTTCTATACGCTTCACCTATACGCTTCACGGATGCCCTTGTAAAATAGGCTTTTGTTGCTTGAAAAAAGTCGTCTTTAAAGAATGATCTCAAAGTGCAAAAGTTGTTATCGCCTTTTGAACGCATCAAATAAATGATGACGCAGTCCTCTTTCTTTCCCTATATTCTTCAAACATCAATATGAGAATGCGCCATTGAAAACTTTCTTTTAGCAAAATTGAGCAAAATAAGCATATTTTCTCTCAAGACTATCACGCAGCCCCTCTCAGACCCCACTTTATAAATCACCCCACTCGATAAATCACCCATTTGATAAATTCTCTTGTACTTCCTTGTATTTTCCAGATTTGCCAACTTTACTTGCATAAGCCCCAGCACTCGTTTTTTTTCCAGCGCAACCTTTTTGCACTTTTTCAGTTTTTAACTTTTAGGTTGACTTTCAGTTTATTTTTCTTCATGTTTTAGAATTATTCTAAAGTGCAAAGGAACAGAGAATGTTGAAATCGTTTTTTTCATTTGTACAGCGTAAAACTCTGTCCTTTCGTTCAGCACAAAAAATGCTGCTTCAAGCGCTCAAAGCAAAAGAGAAACATGCCGCGCTTTATTTAAAATATGCAAAAGCTCTAGAGCCCTATTCCTCTAAAGAAGCCGCGGTTTTTACCGCCATGGGGCTTCAAGAGCTTGAAAATTATAAACAACTTTTGTGTCTTTCTTGCCATAATCGTGCCCATACGGTGGGTGGCTCGGGTGGATTATGTGAGCAAACTTCTTTTATAAAAAGCAAAGGGAGCCAAGCTTCACAGAAAAAAACAGCGGCAAATCACACCATAAAAAAGCCCTCGAAAGCGGAAAAACAAACCCTTTTGACATGGATTCAACCAGGTCTTGCAGGGTTAATGGACGGCTCTGTCTCGACTCTTGCTCCCATTTTTGCCGCAGCTTTTGCCACAGGAGAAACGCATCAAACTTTTTTGATAGGGCTCTCAGCTTCTATTGGTGCGGGACTTTCAATGGGTTTTACAGAAGCAGCCCATGATGATGGAAAATTATCAGGGCGTGGTTCACCCTTAAAAAGAGGTCTTGCCAGCGGCATTATGACAACATTAGGGGGATTAGGTCATACGCTTCCCTATTTGATCCATTCTTTTTACCTCGCAACGGTGATTGCCTTTATCATTGTTTTTTTCGAACTAGGCGCCATCGTCTGGATTCAGAACAAATACATGTCGACCCCTTTTTGGCGCGCCTCTTTACAGGTCATCATTGGGGGGGCTCTGGTTTTTGCCACAGGGATTCTTATTGGGAGTATTTAAAAAAAACATATCCCCGGTAATTTCAATCTCTCATATAATTTCGATCTCCAAAAGAGTTCCTTTTAGCAAAACATCAAATCACCATTGGAAATGCCCTTCTTAAAAGGGCTCCTAATGGTGCTTTAATATTTCTGTAGTATCTAAGAAATCTTATAACAAATCATTGAGATCTCAAATGCACGTGTTCCTTCATAGGCATAAGCCATCATTGATAATGCATTTATAATGCCATTCCGGAAAATTTCCTTGGTGGTGCTTTGGCGTCTTATGAATCACAAGAGATGATCACCAAGCTCTGGGGACAACCTGCATCAAAAAACTTTATCGACTTGTTTTATGGCTATCTTTTGTTAAAGTAACACTTTTCTTGAAATCTCACATTTTGGAAATACCTTGATCATGCCGAACACTGCAACCAACGCCCCTCTAAACACCCAAGAAAATGGTGTTTCTTCTCACTCTTCACACCCTTTGACTTTATTCGTTCAGCGTCTTGAACACGGACAAGGTTTAGAACTTCCTCACTACGCAACAGCGGGTTCTGCGGGTCTTGATCTGCGTGCAGCCCTTGGAGAAGAAGAAACGCTTGTTCTTGCCCCAGGGCAGCGTGCTCTTATTCCAACGGGTCTCATTTTTCATTTATCACCTGGGCTTGAAGCACAAATACGTCCACGCTCTGGTTTAGCTTTAAAGCACGGCATCACATGCCTCAATACCCCAGGAACCATTGATAGTGATTACCGTGGCGAAGTCAAAGTTCTTCTCATCAATTTGGGTCAGGAAGACTTTTCTATTGAACGGGGAATGCGCATTGCCCAAACAGTCATCGCCCCCGTAACCCAAGTCAATGTTTGCGCTATTGAACCAGAACAAAAAAACCAAAACCATAACCAAAGCCGTGGAACAGGCGGTTTTGGTTCAACAGGACATACTTAAAGCAGCTCTAAAAAATCTGCTTTTAAAGAAACACGGACTCATTCCAACGACTCTTTCACTTCTGGCTCTTCTGGTTTCCGTGATTTTTTGGAGATCTTTGGTCGTTAAAGCGTGGAAGCAAGAGTAACGTCCATTTACGCCCAAGACTCCTTCGCTAAACACGCCTCTAAAGCAGCATTCTTTTTTCTCCTATCTCTTTTCACGCTTTACAATCTCGTTACTTTATCAATTCAGCCGTCTTGCGTTTGAAACAATGAAACTTCCTTATATGGCTGGTTTTGCTAGTCTTGATCTGCGTGCAGCCCTTGGAGAAGAAGAAACGCTTGTTCTTGCCCCAGGGCAGCGTGCTCTTATTCCAACGGGTCTCATTTTTCATTGATCACTTGGGGCTTGAAGCACAAATACGTCCACGCTTCTCATTTAGCTTTAAAGCACGGCATCACATGCCTCAATACCCCTGGAACCATTGATAGTGATTACCGTGGCGAAGTCAAAGTCCTGCTCATCAATTTGGGTCAGGAAGACTTTTCTATTGAACGGGAAATGCGCATTGCCCAAACGGTCATCGCCCCCGTAACCCAAGTCAATGTTTGCGCTATTGAACCAGAGCAAAAAGACGACCAAAACCATAACCAAAGCCGTGGAACAGGCGGTTTTGGTTCAACAGGACATACTTAAAGCAGCTCTAAAAAATCTGCTTTTAAAGAAACATGGACTCATTCCAACGACTCTTTCACTTCTGGCTCTTCTGGTTTCCGTGATTTTTTGGAGATCTTTGATCGTTAAAGCGTGGAAGCAAGAGTAACGCCCATTTACGCCCAAGACTCCTTCGCTAAACACGCCTCTAAAGCAGCATTCTTTTTTCTCCTATCTCTTTTCACGCTTTACAATCTCGTTACTTTATCAATTCAGCCGTCTTGCGTTTGAAACAATGAAACTTCCTTATATGGCTGGTTTTGCTAGTCTTGATTGACATACAGCCCTTGGAGAAGAAAAAACCGAAGAAAAAACCTTAGCACTTGAGACAATGCCCTATTCCAGCACGTCTTTCATTGATCACTTGGGGCTTTTAAACTTTTAAAGTACACATCCTTCCACGCTTCTCACACAAACCATACCCTTCACATGCGCCTCAACACCCCTGAAACGTTTGATGATGATGACCCAGAAGACGCATCAGCTTGATTGATGATTGATAAGAATAATGCATTGTCTTATAAAATAAGAGAGCCAAATGCCATGAGATTTTCTCATGGCAAATCTGTTTGTGTCCCCATCAAAGCCAAATCTCTTATCGGTTACAAGTCCATGACAAGCGCTACTGGCCAGTGTAAATAAAAACTGGAAAAATGCTTCTTATGACCTCATGTGCCAAAGACTGTCAAAATCTTGCACAATACATTGATTTATAATGATAATTCACTTTTTTTGTATTTTGAAGGAGAGTCCCGAAACCGTAAGATTCTCTCATTCCAGACCTGTTTATGTTGCAACAACCAAAACCATTTGCTTGCACGCCATAGAGTAGGATAAGCGTGTGGATAAAAACTGTACAAGAAAGGACTAAAAATGGCTCTTATGAACGCTCTCAGTACTAAGGGCTTATCACAATACCCACGAGCTGGCAAAGTATGTGATAGTGCCGGCTTGCTTCTTCACAAAGGTAAAAATGGTGGAGCACAATGGATTTATCGTTATATCCTTCACAAGCACCGTCGTGAAATGGGCTTAGGTGCCTTAAGAGATGTTTCTTAAAACAAGCCCGTGAATTGGCAACTGGGTGGCGCTCTGTTTTACGTGAAGGTCATAGCCCTATCAAAGATAGGCGACAAACAAAAGCGTGAAGCAATACATAATCTTCATTCCTTAAAAGAGTTTGCCGTAAATGCTTTTGAGAGAAGATGCAAAGAATATAATGATACCCGCTTGCTTTTTTATGAAGCATCAAGATGAAGTTTCCAATCAATTTTTTTAATGATTATTTTATGAGGGCATCCTTCATGGATACCATTGCAGAAGCTTTAGATGCATTAAGATACAAACAATGACAACAGTTGTTTTATACCGTACTTCTTGCAGCAATATAGCAATATTGAGAGCATTTTATAATTTGACAAGACTTAATTTTACGCTCTCCAGCGCATACGCGGTTTGATCAATCGATAACAATTCCATTATCAATTTCACTCTGTAACTTTGATGAAAGTGTTCTATTTCCTTGTTTAAAAGGCTCTTTTTTATCACGGCTCAAAAGCCATTCCAGAAGTTCCAGAAATATGAGTATTTACGGCATCGCTCATTGTTGCCGCCTCCTGCCCCACCATGTTAGCACCCGCTCCCTCAAGGGTACCGTCTGCCACAACAGGTCCATTTTTCGTATCGGCTGTTTTATGATTGCCCCCACCTCTTGCAGCAAGATTGGGAGAATTTTGTAATCCGACAAGACCAATTTTACGATATCCAGCCATTCGTATTTGGTTTAACAAATCGATGACAATACCATAATCAATTTCACTATCTGCTTTGATTAAAATTTTTGTTTCTAAATTTTGTTTGGTTTCTCTTAACAAAGTTTCTCTCAAGGCTGCTTGTTCTATAAGATGATCATCAATGTAAAGAGAATGATCTTTTTGCAAAGTGACATAAAGGGGCTCATCAGGTTGAACCACTGAAGGGACTTGCGTTATAGAAGGAAGCTGAACAGGAATGACAGATGTTGCCAGTGGCGCAGCAACCATAAAAACAATCAGCAACACCAACACAACATCAATAAAGGGAGTCACATTGATTTCGCTGTGCAACCCACTTTCATCCTCATCCCAATCATCATTAAAGCTTGCTTTCATTTTGTATGACTTTTCTGTTGTTTTTGCCGATCAAGTTCGCGGCTCAAAAGCCTTTCAAGAGCAGCAGCGATATCCCCTAAATCACTACGATAACCATTCAAAGCACGCATAAGACTATTATACATAACAACGGCGGGAATAGCTACAAAAAGCCCCATAGCCGTTGCAAATAAAGCCTCAGCAATTCCAGGAGCCACCACATCAAGTCGCGTTGTTTGCGATTGAGCAATCCCAATAAAAGAATTCATAATTCCCCACACCGTTGCAAAAAGACCAACAAAGGGTGCAATGGCACCAATGGTTGCAAGAACAGCGTTCCCATATGCAACCCGGCGTATCGCAGCCAGCAAGCAGCGCGACAAAAGCGAATGAACTCTTTCTTTTAAACCTTCATGAACATCGCGGACATAAACATCGCGAGAAGCACCTCCATATTGATCGTTTTCCTCATAAAAGAGAATATCTTCAAGCGTTTGTACACTTTTCCTTGTATTCGCTCTCTCACCAGAGCTTTCGCTTGTCCCTTCGGGAGAAGCAAAATGAACCTGTTGTGTAGAAAGATAGACCTCTTTAAGAACCTCTTTGAGAAAAAAGACCCCCGCCCCTTTGCTTTCTTTCAAGCTCGCAGCCAAACGCGTAAGAGTCTGAGCATTAAGAACCAATCGGAGTTCATGACGCACGCGTCGTTTTGCCAAAGTGATCTCAATAATTTTCACAAAAGCAATTGTCCAAGACACAAGAGAAGCAAGCAACAAAAGAATGATAACAGCTTTCACCACCCAATCAGCAGCCATAAACATAGAAAAAGGAGAAAAATCATGCACTGCCAATACAGCAGAACTATTCTCTAAAGGGACTGTTTCAGATTCCATTTCTCTCTCACACTCTTGTGATCTTAATCTTCTTTATACACTGGACCGTCATCCCGCATAGCATTACTGTTCCACAATGCCATTTCCCTTCAACGTCACTTTCGCATTCCTCTTAAGAAAGAAAACTTGATAAATCAAGTATAGTTTTCTTCCCTAAATTCTCTTTTATCCTAAAGAAACTCTTCAACAAATTTATCTTACTCACTCAATTTACGCTGTAAATTTGGCAAAATGATAAATGTATCAGAAATATCCCATATAATATTTTAATTTTTAAAAATAACACATTGACTTATAAGAATAATTTATCATAACGCCTCTTGAATGATCCTCTTATATCGCACGCTTTTCTCATTTCAACGGCTCTTGAATAAACCCAACAAAACATTTCCTTATACGAAATAATTTGTATGAAATAAGCAGCAAAGATGGAATACTTGAAGAAAAAGATATTCACCTCTTAAAAAAAATCAATTCTCTGAAATCTCCTTTTTACAATTAAAAAGGTGCCATAAGTCATTAAAAAGGACGGTCGCGCTCTTTTAAACAGACAAAGAATACAATGCGGAGTGTTCATTTAGCCCCTCAAATGCATAAGAGAAAAGAACAGGCTATATTATTTTTCTTCTCTGCTTCAAAAGTATAAAAACGGCATACCTCCTCTTGCAAAATTTTTCCTGCAAAATCGCCATCACCATATTTTTCCCTGTCACACGTCTTTAAAAAACAAGTTTCAACATACTCAAAAAAAAAACTGCACCACGAGAAACTGAAGAATGAAGTCAATTTCAACAGAGAGGTTTCCTTACCGACAGCGCCTAATCTTATCAGCCAAATTACATCTTATAGACGGCATTATAGGCGAGATTTATTTTATCAAAAACAATTTTAAATTCGACAAAATGAAGGGAACCAAAAAAAACTTTGGACGTTACCCAAGCAGTAAAAATTTTCACTCCAATGCAAATGATTACGATGAACACACCAACACAAATATAAAATAGATTAAGAGAGGGAAAAAACATCATGGCCAATAATAAAACACCACAAAAAAATAAAACCGCCGCAGAAAAAGACCTACAAAACGAGCTCCAGGGACAACTAGAAACGTTACGTCATGAAATTTCAGGGATGACCTCAACACTGACAGATCTTGGTGCAAAAAAACTCAATGCAGCCAAAGACAAAGCGGAAAAACTGTATCACTCAGCGAAAGAAAGCAGTGAAGACATCATGTCCCAAGCAAAAGACAAAATCAGTGATCTTGAACAAACCATGAACCAATGCGTTCGCAAAAATCCTGGCAAAAGCGTTTTGTTTGCTGCAGGGGTTGGTTTTATTCTTTCTCAATTACTGCGTCGTTAAACAATGCATAAATTTATCGCTCCTCTTTTAAACCATCTTGTCGGTGGAGGGCTTAAAAGCACGGTTAAGCAAGTGCGCCTTCAAGCCATTTGCTGCGGATTGATTGGCATTTCATTTTTTATGGCTTTGCTTTTTTTATGTATTATTGGTTTTCTTGCGTTATGTACTATTGTAAAGCCTCTTACCGCCGCCAGTATCCTGTTTTTAATTTGGCTTTTTCTTGGAGGGTTAGCGTTTATGATCAACCGATTTCTTAAGGCTTATCAACGCTATGACCAACAAAAAAAGACCGAAGAACAACGCCACAAGCTGATGACAGATGCGACGATTTCCAGCCTAGCTGTTCTCAGTCAACATATCCCTTTTGCCAAATTGGGTGTCCCCATTCTGGGACTAGCAACATATTTTCTGTGGAAAAAAGATAAAAAAGACCGCTTTTCAGACTAAAATATGCAAAGCTATCGTTCTATCCCCCCCCGGGTGTTTTCTTTCCTTCGAGAGAGAAAACACCCTTTTGTTTTCCAAGTCTTTTTAGCGTCTTCAAGCTTTTGAGAAGAAATTCCCTTCATTTTAGCTCAAAATTCCATAGAACCTCTAAAATCCCTTTCGCATTGCGCACCCTATTTTTCAAACATAGCAACATGAGGCAATGCTTGCGTTAAAAATTCTGGTTTGTTTTGCAATTGGTTGTTTTTTGAAAAAGGTCTGTTTTTGCCTTTCTCTACACACTTTCATCAGCCCTTTTACCGCGACCCAAGCGAAGAGCCTTTCATTTAAAAAAAGCGAAAATGAGGCATAAGAAGGGAACGCACTCCCATATAGCGCTGTAGTGAACAACCCATACATGTAAGCGAGCTTTAAACACAATAATTTTCCAAACACAATAATTTTTCATGACGAGAGTTGTCCACTAAGACCTATGGGGCTTGTGGTCAACTTTTACCTGATAAGGCTCGTTGTGGAATATTGTCTTCATTTTTAAACAGCACCAAAGAAGGCGCTTTATCCGTTATGGTCAATATCAATTATGATCAATGGGATTATAACTCCCGTGATCTCTTCGCCAATCTTCTGGTTGTTGAAATTGGCTTGACCACAAGCCATTTTGTGCTTTTTGAGCGGTCAATTGTAAATTTTTATAGTCTGCTGGAGATGGAAAATTATGCTGATCTTTTGTCAAAACCATCAACCCTTCTGCAAGCCCCAAGCGTGCAAGATCAACGCCATCCACAAAACATTGAGCATAATGAATTTGTTTAATGACACGGGATTGCCGACAGGTAACATTTTTGTCGATTGTTTTTGAGACAAGCCACGCCGTAACAAAAGCACCACAGGGCCACTTAATCCCATTGCGTGAGGCAAATTGACGCATTTCACAAGTTTCCACACCATATAAGCGGATATCACGAATAATCCTCTTTCTCCATCCATCATCCACGGGCGTGATCATTTTAAAGGTCACACCACTTGTGACCTGAATAGCACCCGAATAAATGGGGACATTTTCTTCATAAAATTGTGATACCAATGGTTCTTGGTTCAACACCACGTTTTGTTTGTTTACATAATCCATCAACTTTGACTTTGGATTTTGAACGGATTTTTCTATTCTCTTTTTTGGTACTTTAAAAAAGCTGTTTGAATAAATTTTTCGGCATTTTTACTTAAATAAAATAGTCAAAACAAAATAATAATACAAATTAAGACAATATATTCAAACACTAATCGAACATTTTAAAAAGTATCATTTTGAATATTATTTATATTATTGTTTATTAAATCATAAAATAATTAAATATTGGTAATTTAAATATTTTTTTCATTTTATATGAGACATTGTTAATATTTTAAATATTAATTTAATAATCAACTATTTAAATAGCGTGGGGGTTTTTCATGAAAAACATGAATAATTCGTTCAGTTGTGGACACACTTTACAAAAAGGTATTTTATCTAATCCTCAAAAGAAATGGTTAACAACAGTATTAATGCTGTTTGTTGCCTTCATTGCACTTAGTGAGCCAGCATTTGCAGATGGCGGCTTCGGAAAAATTGAAAGTGCTCTTCAAAAAATAATCTCAGCCTTAACAGGACCAATTGCAAAATCAATTGCAACCATTGCGATTGCCGGTATTGGGATTGCCTGGATTGCTGGTTATGTTGAAATGCGTAAAGCTTTTTTTGTTTGTGTTGGCATCGGCATTATTTTTGGTGCACCACAGATCGCAGCAATGTTTTCTAGTTAAACTTTGTCTGTCAAAGCCATGAAAGAGCACGGCAAGCTAACAGAAGATACGTTGTTTCTTGCTTGCACGCGCCCTGCAATGATTGCAGGCGTGACGGTGGAAGCTATGGGATTAAATGCGATAGGAGCGATGATATTGTTTATTATGACAGGCAATATTTTTCTTGTAACCATTGGTATTGCCATGCATTTCATATTCAAAGAAATCCTAAAGCATGATCACAACAAATTTCGTATTCTTCTGACATGGCAAAAGACAACTATTTTTGCCAGAAATTCTAGTCTATGGGGTGGGGGAAGTGTTTCTCCATTACGATTAATTCGTAATTATGAGGAATTATAATGAATGCTGCTCAATGCAAACGTGAAAAGCAGCCAGAGGCGATCATTCCTTATGTGCGCCATGTTAACAAGCATATCATTGCGCTGGATTCACGAGCTCTTATGTCCGTTATTGCGCTTGAAGGTCTTAACTTTGAGACAGCAGATATTATTGATCTGAATGTGCTACACGAACAGCTGAATAATCTGTTTAAAAACATTGCTGATGAACGGATAGCGCTTTATAGCCATATTATCAGGAAGCGTGAAACGGTTTATCCGGATGGCACTTTTAGATCAGCATTTGCGAAGCAATTAGATGATAAATATCGCGAACGGATGGTTTCTCAGGAGCTTTATCGCAATGATCTCTATCTTTCAATTTTGTGGAATCCTCACGTTGATAAAACGGATAAATTAGCGGAATTTTTCAAACGTTTAGGAAAAGCCAAGCAAGAAAAAACGGAAGTTGATGAAGAATCCATTCGCAAGCTTGAAGATATTACGGCAGATGTAATTCAAAATTTAGAGCGTTATGGCGCAAGAAGATTGAGTCTTTATGAACATGAAGGCAATATTTATTCGCAGCAAAGTGAGTTTATCCATCAATTGGTTGGGGGTCGTCGTGAACGAGTTCCTCTCACATGGGGGACGATAGCTTCGACGGTTTACTCAGACCGCATTATTTTTGGGAAAGAGATCATCGAAATACGCACTGAAGCAGGACGTCGGTTTGCGGGGATGTTTGGTTGGAAAGAATATCCAGCAAAAACGAGAGTCGGCATGGCGGATGGTCTGTTGACGCTTCCCTTTGAGTTTATTTTCACCCAATCATTTGTTTTCAAGAGCAAAAATGTTGCCAAGCAGATTATGGGACGCAAACAAAACCAAATGGTCAATGCGGGAGACCGTGCGGGCTCACAAATTATGGAACTGGATGATGCGCTTGATGATCTTGAATCGAATCGTTTTGTTTTAGGGGAGCATCATTTATCGTTGGCAGTTTTTGCGGATGCCCCGCAAGAGTTAGCGGATAATCTTGCCAAAGCACGTTCTCAGCTCACAAATGGTGGAGCTGTGATTGCACGGGAAGATTTAGGGTTAGCGGCAACTTGGTGGGCACAATTGCCTGGCAATTATGCGTATCGCACGCGTTCTGGTGCGATAACAAGCCGCAATTATGCAGCGCTTTCTCCATTTCATTCTTTTCCGGTTGGCAAAATAGATGGCAATGTATGGGGACCCGCGGTAGCCTTGATGAAGACCTCTGCTGGTTCACCATTTTATTTTAATTTTCACTTTGGTGATTTAGGCAATACGTTTGTTTGTGGTCCCTCTGGTTCTGGGAAAACGGTTATTGTTAATTTTTTACTAGCACAACTTCAAAAGCATGATCCCAATATGGTCTTTTTTGATAAGGATCGTGGTGCGGAACTTTTTGTCAGAGCGGGTGGCGGCACCTATATGCCTTTGAAAAATGGAAAACCCACAGGCATAGCACCGCTAAAAGGCTTAGACTATAACAATCCAGCAGATAGAGTCTTTTTGCGGCAATGGATTATCAAGCTTGTTTCTTCTGAAGATCAAAAGATCAGTGAAGCGGAAAGACAAGATATCACGGCCGCTGTTGACCAGCTTGCTCTATTGCCAAAAGAACAACGGACGATATCCGCCTTACAAATGTTTTTTGATACCACGCATAGAGAAGGAATAGCGGGACGATTAGAGAGATGGTGTAAAGGCAATGCCTTGGGGTGGGTTTTTGACAATCCGGATGATGACATAGGCATTGATGCCAAATTTATTGGTTATGATATGACGGATTTTTTGGACAATGTGAAATTCGTCCACCATTAATGATGTATTTATTTCATAGGATTCTGTCTCTGATTGACGGGCGTCGTATTATCATTGTCATTGATGAGTTTTGGAAAGCGCTAGAGGATGATTCCTTTAAAGCCTTTGCGCAAGACAGGCTAAAGACCATTCGTAAACAGAATGGTTTGATGTTATTTGCCACGCAATCACCCAAAGATGCGATTAATTCGACGATAGCGCACACCATTATAGAGCAATGTCCCACTCAGATTTATTTTCCCAATCAAAAGGGCAACCACTCGGATTATGTAGAGGGTTTTAAATTATCTGACAGAGAGTTTAACCTAATACAAGCAGAATTAAGCCGGGAGTCACGGCGTTTTCTCATCAAGCAGGGGCAAAGTTCTGTTGTAGCAGAACTCAATTTACGGGGCTTTGATGATGAAATAGCCATTTTAAGTGGCACCACCAAGAATATTGAACTTTTAGAGACCATTATGGAAGAAGTTGGCAAATCTCCAGAAAAATGGCTCCCCATTTTCCAAGAAAGGTCAAAACAATGAAAAAACTTTTATTGGCAACAGTCTTCTGCGCAATTTCTTTTGAACCTCAAGCAAATGCCTTTGGAGTGGGCGAGATGGTATTTGACCCTACAGCTGTGGCAAAATTGGCTGATCAGTTAAAACAAGGCGCAGACCAACTCAATCAACTAAAAAGTCAACTAAACCAAATGAAAGAATTATATAGCTCTTTAAATGCCAAACCTGATATCTCGGCATTAAAAAACCTGTTTAACCAGCAAGGGAGCAATGGCGCTCTGCCTTCTGACTTTAATAACTTTCAACAATCGATGGGCAGCGGTGGCGGTGGCGGGAGCAGCAGCAAAAACGCACAAAAATGGCAAGAAGAGCTTAAATACAAAGAGCCCTCAGGCGGAGCAGGATCAAAAGAGGCGGTAGATGCTTTTTACGCAGAGGAAGTAAAAAGAGCTGAACAGCGCGTAGTAGGACAAGCAGCAAAAGGCCAAGATGTCTACGAAGAAGCCAGTGAAACACAAAAAGAGATTAACAAGCTTCTCGATGAACTTGGAAGTACTGAAGAGGCTGGTAAAATTCAAGGTATTCAAGCAAAACTAGAAGCAATACAAGCAGGCCTCCAAACAAAAGTTCTCCAAATGCAAGCCGCCGCCATGATTCAACAAGCAGAAGAAAAAGCGGCAGAAAGACGTGAAATGGAAGAATTTAAAGCACGAACTAAAGCTTTAGCCCAAAAAATGCGTGGTCAATAAAGGATAAAAAGAGGGGCTTGAACATGAACAAGATCATCATAACAACATTGCTACTTTGCACAGGGCTTATGGCTGCTGGCTGTGAAAAAACCTACAGCGTAGAAGAATTAAAAAAAGACAAAAAACTGATGGAAGAAGTACTCGTGAAATGTTTGACATCAGGGGATCTTAAATCGAAAAATTGTAAAAACGCAGAGCAAGCTGAATTTGAAACCCGTAAGAAATGGGGAGGTTTTGGCTCTACAAATGATGAGCAGCAAAAATCTGAAAAACAAGGGGACAGTCATTAATCATGAATAAAATCATCATACTAGCATTACTACTTTGCACTGGAATTATCGCTGCTGGCTGTGAAAAAACCTATAGCGTCGCTGAATTTAAAAAAGATAAAAAATTGATGGAAGAGTGGAATGCTAAATGTGGATTTGCAGGAACTTCAAAAAATTGTGAAAACCTAAGGTTAGCACAACTTGAACTTGAAAAGGAATATGAAGCAAAAGCGGAAGAAAGAGCGCGTGAACGCGAAGAAGAAAACCGTAAAGCGATGGAAGAATATCGAGCCGAACTACGAGCTAGACATGAAAAATGGAAAATTGATTTTGAAAAAAGGAAAGCTGAAATAGAAAAAAAAGAAGCCGAAGAAAAAGCAAAAGAACAAGCCGAACAAGAAGCGAAAGAGCGCGCTGAAAAACAAGGGGACAGTCATTAATCATGAACAAGATCATCATAACAACATTGCTACTTGGCACAGGGCTCATCACAGCTGGATGTGAAAAAACCTATAGCGTCGCTGAATTTAAAAAAGATGAAAAATTACGCTTCGAGTGGGATGCGAAATGTGGATTTGCAGGAACTTCAAAAAATTGTGAAAACATGCGGTTAGCATTTTTAGAACTTCAAAAAGAATATGAAGCACAAGAAGCAGAAAGAGAACGTGAAAATGATGAACGTTATCGTAAAGCAATGGACAAAGCTAAAGCTGAAATGGAAGCCGATCTTGCAAAAATGAGAGAAGAGAATAAAAAATTCCGAGCTGAACAAGAAGCGAAAGAGCGTGCTGAGGAAGAAAGAAGAGCAAAAGAGCGCGCGGCAGAAGAACAACAAAATAACCATTAAGACACAATGAAGAGCGGAGCATCTCAATGGCAGTAGACAGCAAAGGCATATTCACTGATATAGATAATATGTTGATGAAACCACTTACAGATACAATGGATAAAACCATTAACCATCTTTCATCAAGCTTAGGTGCTCCGCTTAAGCTATCTTGTACGCTTTACATTATATTCATGGGCTACAATATCATCTATGGGCGCTCTTCCATGCCCTTATGGGAATTTATAGTGACAACTTTCAAACTCGGCATCGTTGTTTCACTTGCCACAAAGGCTGCTCTTTATAATGAGTGGGTCAGTGGTATATTTTTCCATGATCTGCCAAATGCCATTGCAAACGTCACACAAGGAGCACATGTGGATCGAAATGTATGGGATAATATGATAGGCAAAGCTGGAGCACAGGTTTTGGACGCAGCAAACAAGTACACAGGTCTGACTCAAATGGGGATGTTTATTGCGACATGGATTGCTGGTTTTATCTGCCTAGTTATTTCTGCCTTTTTTTGTCTAGTCGGTTTTGTTGTTTCATTATTTGCTAAATTGGGTTTGTTTCTTGTCCTATCAATAGGACCACTCTTCATAAGCCTCTATATGTTTTCCTCAACCAGAAAATTCACAGAAGCATGGTTAGGGCAAGTTGCAAACTTCATCATTTTATATGTGTTAGTCGTGCTGCTTGGTGGTTTATATGTCAAGATTTCAATGACCGTTTTTTCAGAAGGTGTTGACAATATCTTCACTACTTTAATTCAGTTCTTGGTTGTTGGTATTGGGGGTATTTTTCTTTTCCTCAGACTCCCTGATATCGCATCAGCTTTAGCCTCTGGGGGGGCTTCTCTTACAGGCTCATGGCCAGTTGCTAAAACAACGGCTCAACTAACAGATAAAGCTGCTAAAGCTACAACCAACATGATAGCGAAGGGTATAAAAAAATTAGCATCACTATTAGCAAAGGTCTAAGTTAAAATGCGGGAATTTAAAAAAATCGGGGTCATCTTGCCATTTCTTTTTCTCAGTGGCTGTATGTCATCACCAAACACGCTGAAGTCACTGCCAAAATGTGATGGATATTCTAAACGTCCACTCAACCGATCCATGTGGAATTGGGAAGGGAAAAAACCAACGTCCACGCCCATTATCATCAGTAACAACACCCCCTCCCCTCAAAAAGAGGGAAAGCTAGAAACGCTGCTGGCACAAAAACCAACGGATGAGGAAATGAAATCCTATAAAAATTGCGGGCAAAAAGCATGAAACAAAAAGACATCGAACAATATATTGCTGAGGCGCGCTCTTTTGACCAAGACCGCATGCTCGCCTCACGCCGCACCACCCGCGCTTCTCTCGCTATCGCTGCGATATCCGTTATCGTCGCGCTTATCTCCTCACTCGCGGTCATCACCCTCACACCGCTTAAAACCGTAGAGCCTTTTGTCATCCGTGTGGACAATTCAACCGGTATCACAGAAGTCGTGGAAGCCTTAAAAGAAGGTCCCACAAACGTTGATGAAGCCATCACACGCTATTTTGCCGCAAAATATGTACGCTGCCGTGAAGGCTTTGCCGTAGAAGAAGTACAACACAATTTCCAAACCGTCTCTCTGCTCTCTTCTCCTGAAGAACAAGAAAGATTTGCCAGCTGGTACGGCGCAAGAAATCCACAAAGTCCTCAAATTCTCTATAAACACGCCAGTGTCACCGTCACGATAAAATCAATCTCCTTTATCAATCAAGATGTTGCTCAAGTGCGTTACTACAGAACAATCCATGACAATGAAAACAACAAAGAATTCATTACCCACTGGGTTGCAACGCTCACCTTTGAATATATCAATGCCCCTATCTCTGTCCAAAACCGTTTGATAAATCCTCTTGGGTTTATTGTTAATGAATATAGAACTGATCCGGAAGTGGTCAACTGATCATGACAAAAAAAATTCTTTTTCTCATTCTAAGCCTCCTCGCCCTTTCTCCTACACCTTGGAGCAACGCCAG
Source organism: Bartonella tribocorum CIP 105476 (assembly GCF_000196435.1). Taxonomy (NCBI): domain Bacteria; kingdom Pseudomonadati; phylum Pseudomonadota; class Alphaproteobacteria; order Hyphomicrobiales; family Bartonellaceae; genus Bartonella; species Bartonella tribocorum. The sequence continues at coordinate 2,299,718 of NC_010161.1, forward strand.
TGTTTTTCCCACCCGCGCGCCAAGCGACAGCCGTATTCGCTTTATCAATTATGATGCTTATAATGTCACAAAAATTATTGGCTCCATCCGCTCATCCGTACAAATAGAATTTTCTGCCAATGAAGAAATCGCGCATGTTGCCATTGGCAACAGCGTTGCATGGGAAGTAGCACCAGCGGGTAATATTCTGTTCCTCAAAGCACGAGAAGTCCAACCCATTACCAATCTCCAAGTCGTCACCACAAAACTTGATGGCTCAAAACGTTCCTATCAATTTGAACTCATGGTCAAAGATGGAGAAATTTCCTCTGGACAAGAAACCTATTTCCTTGTGAAATTTCGCTACCCCCAAGAAGAAGCAGAACAAAGAAGACTCGCCGCCCTTCTGCGCCAAGAAAAAAAACAAGCCCAGCAGATTGACGGTGCCTTCAACGCTTATGAAACCTACGGACCACGCAATTGGGCTTACACCGCGCAAGGATCAAGCATCCTTGAACCCGCCGCTGTTTATGACAATGGAAAAACCACAACATTTTCTTTTCTAGGCAACCAAGAAATCCCTGCCGTTTATATTGTAGGCAGTGATGGAACAGAATCGCTCGTGCCAAAAACCACAAGAGGCAACATGGTTATTGTCCATGCCATTAGTGCCAGATTCACCCTAAGACAGGGAAAAAATGTCCTATGCATCTTTAACGAAGCCTATCAACCAAAAGGCATCAATCCAGATACCGGAACCACCTCACCATCTGTTGAACGTAAAGTCGCATCAGATCTTTAAACATCTTTAAATTTTAAATAAAGCGGGAATTCAAAGGGGACAACATATGAGTGATAAAACCACCATAGAAGATCGAGGATCAATAGGGGATAAACGCAACAATATCTCACAAAGCCTTGGCAAAAAAATAGTTGTTGCCATCGCCTGTATAGGAGTCTGCGCCTACGTGGTCTGGAACATTCTCTCATCTCCCACAGAACAAAAAGAAACCGCAAAAGCACATAAAAAACAAGCACAAAACTTTCATAATTCCCTCGCGCCTTTAGAACTCGCCCCCGCTGATCCGCGCGCAAAAATGGCGCCCATAACCCTCCCCCCCCCACAACCACTCGCACCAGAACCCAAAAAAGATGATCCCTTACTTGATGCCGCAAGACGCGCCCCTGTTCTTGCTTTTGCCAAAGGCTCTAAGTCTCAATTAAAAGACATCGTCAACACAACTCTCAACCCCCTTGATAAATTCAATGCCCTTGAAAACCTCGCCAAGATGAATACGCAAAATTCTTCTGCCCTTCAAGACACACAAAATTTTGCCACCCTTTTACAACCTACCAAAACAGAAGAAGCCAAAGCAAAACTCATCGGCAATAGAAACTTTATCATCGCTATGGGAACTTCTATCCCCTGTATCTTAGAAACCGCCTTAAACAGTGACCAACCAGGCTTTGCCAGCTGCATTATTAACCGCGATATCCTCTCTGACAATGGTCGCGTTGTGTTACTTGATAAAGGAACCCAAGTGATTGGCGAATACCGCGGAGGGATCAAACAAGGTCAATCCCGCCTCTTCGTCCTCTGGACCAGAGCAAAAACCCCAACCGGTGTCATCATCCCCCTTGCCTCACCCGCAACCGACAGTTTAGGGCGAGCCGGTTTTGATGGCAACATCAACACCCATTGGTGGGAACGCTTTGGCTCCTCCCTTTTGCTAACCGTTATTGATGGTGCCACAACCACCCTAACAAATAAAATAGCAGGCAAGTCCAATAAAGGCGGTTCAAACAACTCTGGAGGTGGCGGTTTTGAAGGCGCAAACAACACCGGAAAAGAAGCTGCCAGTATTGCCCTTGAAAATCAAATCAATATCCCCCCTACCTTAGAAAAATTTCAAGGCGAACTGGTCAACATTTTCGTCGCAAAAGATCTCGATTTTTCCTCCGTTTATAAATTAACAATCACAAGAAAAAAGAGAAACACTTTCTCGCGCTCTACCCCCAGCTATTCCTTTTTTTAATTCTCACATTCACCAAACCCCATAAAGTAAAGTTAAACCCCATAAAGTGAATAAAGCCATATTATGCCAACAGCAAAAAATGCAGAACGCGCCTCCATCGTTTTAACAAAATTAAAGATCTTAGATGACTTCCTCAATAATGAAAATTTATTTGAAATTGTTGTCAATCGCCCTGGCGAAGTAATTGTCGAAGGTCCAAATGGTTGGCAAACCCACACCATACAAGAACTCACCTACAGCGAGCTAGAAGGCATTGCAAAAGTTGTTGCTGCCTACACAACACAGAAGATTAGTGTAGAAAACCCTGTTCTCTCCGCAACACTTCCCAATAACGAACGCATACAAATTGTCATGCCCCCTGCTGTTGCCCCCAACACCATCAGCATGACCATTCGCAAACCCTCATCACGCACTTTTTCCCTTGAAAGTTTAAACGAAAACCAGTTGTTCTCTGTCACACAAAGCGTCAGTTTCACCCCCCTTAAACAAATGAAACAACGAGAAAATGAACTCTCCGATACAGAAAAAGAACTAACAGATCTCTTTATCGCCAAAAACTTTTGTAAATTTTTAGAACGCGCCGTTATCACTCAACAAAACATCTTAATATCTGGAAAAACCGGTTCTGGAAAAACAACCCTCTCCAAAGCTTTAATTGCCAAAATCCCTGACTATGAACGCATTCTCACCATTGAAGACACCCCAGAACTGGTCGTTCCCCATTCCAACAAAGTGCAACTTTTTTATTCAAAAGATAACCAAGGCTTAGCAAAAGCAGGCGCAAAAGAACTGCTTGAATCGGGCTTGCGCATGCGCCCCGATAGAATCCTTCTACAAGAGCTGCGTGATGGTACAGCCTTTTACTATATCCGTAATGTCAACTCCGGTCACCCCGGCTCTATCACCACGGTGCACGCTTCAACAGCCCTTGCAGCCTTTGAACAAATGACTCTCCTTGTCAAAGAAAGTGACGGTGGGGGGAATTTAGCACGCGATGATATCCGCGGCTTATTAATCTCTATGATAGATGTCATCATCCAATGCAAACGTTTGGAAGGCAAATTTCGTGTAACAGAAATCTATTACGACCCCTTCAAACGCCGAGATGCTTTTTAAAAAAAATGCAAAATCAAGTCAATAAACATGAAAAAGAAGCTGAAAAGCAACTAAACTATAGGCAAAGATATCTCTCACAACATGCTATCTGCGCTCTAGATTTATCATCACTGGTTATAAAAACTGAAAGGAAAAAGGGGAAATATTGATGAATAAAGTTCTCATAACAACATTGCTACTTGGCACAGGGCTCATCACAGCTGGATGTGAAAAAACCTATAGCGTCGCAGAATTTAAAAAAGATGAAAAATTACGCCTAGAGTGGGATGCTAGATGTGGATTTGCAGGAACTTCAAAAAATTGTGAAAACCTAAGATTAGCACAACTTGAACTTGAAAAGGAATATGAAGCAAAAGCGGAAGAAAGAAGTCGTAAAGCTAAAGAGAGTTTTCAAAAAATGGTTAGAGATTCCGAAGCTAAAATGAAGGCTAGACTTGAAAAAATGGATACTGAAAATAAAAAAATACTCGAAAAACAAAGAGCAAAAGAGCGTGCTGAGGAAGAACAAGAAGCAAAAGAGCGCGCGGCAGAAGAACAGCAGAATAATAATTAAGACACAATGAAGAGCGGAGCATCTCAATGGCTGTAGAAAGCAAAGGCATATTCACTAAGATAGACAATATGTTGACGGATCCCCTCACAGAGATAACGGATAACATCTATTGCCCTTTAGATGCTCAACTTAAAGAGCTTTATGCACTATATATTACATTTATGGCAACAATATGTCTGTGCCCTAGATTTATCATCACTGGTTATAAACAACCGATAACCTAGCATAATTTAAAAATTATGCTCAAACCTTGTAAAACTGAAAGGAAAAAGGGGAAATATTGATGAATAAAGTTCTCATAACAACATTGCTACTTGGCACTGGACTTATCGCTGCTGGCTGTGAAAAAACCTATAGCGTCGCAGAATTTAAAAAAGATGAAAAATTACGCTTCGAGTGGGATGCGAAATGTGGATTTGCAGGAACTTCAAAAAATTGTGAAAACATGCGGTTAGCATTTTTAGAACTTCAGAAAGAATATGAAGCAAAAGAAGCAGAAAGAAGTCGTAAAATTGCAGAAGAAAATCGCAAAAGATATGAAGAATTTATGGCGAAACAAAAAGCCAGAATTAAAAAAATGAGAGAAGAGAATCAAAAATTCCTTGCTGAACAAAGAGCAAAACGACGTGCTGAGGAAGAACGAAGAGCAAAAGAGCGCGCGGAAGAAGAACAACAGAATAATAATTAAGACATAATGAAGAGCGGAGCATCTCAATGGCAGTAGAAAGTAAAGGCATATTCACTAGGATAGACAATATGTTGATGGAACCCCTTACAGAGATAACGGATAACATCCATTGCCCTTTAGCTGCTCAACTTAAAGAGCTCTATGCACTATATATTACATTTATGGCAAGATTATGTCGCTGCCCTAGATTTATCATCACTGGTTGTGAAACAACCTATAACACAAGCATAATTTAAACATTGTGCTCAAACCTTGTAAAACTGAAAGGAAAAAGGGGAAATATCGATGAATAAAGTTCTCATAACAACATTGCTACTTGGCACAGGACTTATCGCTGCTGGCTGTGAAAAAACCTATAGCGTTGCAGAATTTAAAAAAGATAAAAAATTGATGGAAGAGTGGAATGCTAAATGTGGATTCGCAGGAACAGCCAAAAATTGTGAAAACTTAAGATTAGCGCAGCTTGAACTTCAAAAGGAATATGAAGCAAAAGCGGAAGAGAGACAGCGTAAAGCCGCAGAAGACTTGGATAAAAGATTAAAGGCACGTAGGGATAAAGAACACGCTGAATATGTAAAATGGAAAGCTGAATTTGAAGCAAAACAACGAGCTAAAGCTGAAAAAGAAGCGAAAGAAAAAGCTGAACAGAAACAGGGTAGTGATTGAATCACAAGCGTTCATACTTAGAAAAATTAGATAAAACGGACATGCAATGGCATTTGAAAATTTACATATTTTTACCACTATAGATACAAATTTAGTTCATTCCATTACAAAAATAATGGATAAAACCATTTCCAATCTTGCAGCGTCTTTAGCTACTCCGCTTAAAGCATCTTGTACAATCTATATTGCATTTATGGGGTACAATATCATCTCTGGGCGTTATTCTATCCCCTTATAGGACTTTTTAACAACAGCTTTCAAACTTGGCATCATTGTTGTACGCACCACAAACGCCGCTGCTTATAAGAGATTGAGGTTTTGACGAATAAGTACAGACAAGTGTTCAGAATTCCCAAAATGGGCTGCAATTGATGCCTTTGTCATTTCCTCTCGCGTGATACCGTCCCAGTTGATATTATAACCAGCTTCACGAGCAAGTTGCCCCATAAATTCACGCAACGTGCGCCCATTTCCCTCTCGAAAGGGATGCAAGGCATTCAACTCTCCCATGTAATATCCTGCTCTTTGGCTAAATTCATCTGCATCAAGACCACGCAGATACTGTTCTTTTGCAAGCTGTTGCGTAATCTTCGGTGTATAACTTTCAATCTGATGATAACTCGCAAACATACTATTGCCTTTGGCAATATCTATTGAACGGATCTCTCCCGCCCATTCATAGACGTCACCAAACAGTTTTCTATGAATCTCTTTCATGTGATCGAGATCAAACTTACCACCCGTAGCAGCACGCATAAGTTCAAAAGACCTTACATAAGCGAAAGTAGATTCTACACGCTCCAGTGCGGTTTTATCCTGAATTTCAAACCGATTATACATCACACCAGTTTTAGGATCAGTATAAGGATCACCGCCCCCTTTATATTTCTCCACGTTTTATCCGTTCCATAAGATCCTTGATTACATCACTTGTTTCAAGTTCTCCAATAATAACCCGCTCCATTTGCTCCACGACTTTTGGATCTGGTTCCAACCCCTCTAAACGTTGACTTGCTAATGCATTTTTAGCAGCAAAGCGACGTCGCTTAATTTCGTCTTCACTCAACATATAAAATCCTCCTTTAGCTTATCTTCATCATGGCTCGAATAAGCCGCTGACACAAGACTTTATTCCTTGCTTTACCGTGTCACATCTTTTGATTTTATACGCTCTATCTCGCGTTATTTTGCTCTCCCCAATATCTCTGTTGCAAAAATTTAACAGCCGTTTGAAACTCTTTTATGCAATCTTTATCATGAGACTGTTATTGAGAAATTTCTTTTGATAAATCATAATTTGTTTGCACTGCAAGCCACATACGTGCTGTGCTTACACCAGCCATTTCAAGCCTAATAGCAAGATGAGCACTCATAGCGGCTTTTCCATTTAAAACTCTAGAAAGTGTTCCACAAGATACACCAAGCCACTCTGCTGCTTCATTAATTGATAAACCAAGCTCTTTGATCACATCTTCACGCAATAACTCACCGGGATGTGAAGGATTCTTCATCATTGTTTAGATCTCCTTTTTGATGATAATCTAGATAATCAACTATTTAGACATCGACGCCATCAAAACGAAATATTACACGACTCTTTCCATTGACAATAACTGACCAATAATTCTTGAGATCACTTTTTAGCAGATACAATCAAAAGGACGCATAACTTTAAATCTTTTGGTGCTACATCTCCTTCAAGAGCACCTAAATCGGCATGGGCGGCTCTAATCCCTTTAGTCGTACCAGTATTATAGAAGGCTTCAATCCTTTTATGTTTAAATCCTAAAATCCTATAGCGTGTAACACGACAAGATACAAAAAACATTTATTATTTTTATATCACATGGCTTTTTTTACTTTATAAACATTAGAATTATCATGAAAAAAATTTATCCTTCTCATCTTTGTATTTTTCAAGGGCAGCACCCACGCGTGTATCATGATGAGTAATCGCATCCATCAACTCTGTCACAACCGTATCCAACACCTCTCGTGCATCCCCTTCCGCCATAAGGCGAACCAACACACTTGCAAAACAGATCACATCCTCCGTTAAAAATCTTGAGTCAATGATACCACACATTGCCGCAAAAAAACTTAAGAACTCTTCTCCCCCACTTAAAAGACCCCTTCTAGAACATATCTGCCAAGATCTTCTCCTACCCCCCTCAACCATCATAGAAAACATCGCCAAAGGCTACCCACTTCCCCCAACGAATATTCCTTCAATAAATCATCTTAGCAGCTTCCTTTTATTTTTCAAAAGATGACCTGATCGCTTACCCTCAAAAAATTCAAGATTCCTCAAATACAGTCCACGCGTGTATCATGATGAGTAATCACATCCATCAACTCTGTGACGACCGTATCCAACACTTCTCGTGCATCGCCTTCAGCCATAAGGCGGATAACGGGTTCAGTTCCAGAAGCACGAATAACCAACCGTGCCTCTTTTCCCAACCGCTTCTCTGCTTGATCAATAGCCGTTTTGACGGGATTTTTTTTCAAAACATTTTTATTTTTAATCGTTACATTTTTTAAAATTTGCGGTACAGGTTCAAACCGTTGACACAATTGGCTCATAGGATTTTGACTTTCCTTCATACAAGCTAAAATCTGCAGAGCTGCCACCAACCCATCACCCGTTGTTCCAAAATCACTAAGCACAATATGCCCCGAAGCCTCACCTCCAACATTATATCCCTTTTGGCGCATGGCATCGACAACATAACGATCTCCAACTTTTGTCCTGATAAGGTCTAACCCTTTGCCGTTCAAAAACCGCTCCAGTCCCAGATTGGACATAATCGTTGTGACAACCCCATTGCACCGCAATCGTCCCATTTTATGCCAATTTTCAGCAATCACAGCAATCAACTGATCCCCATCAACCGTTTGTGCTTTTTCATCAACAATGAGAACACGATCACCATCTCCATCAAGAGCAATGCCTACATCAGCACGCACTTCATGCACTTTGCGTTTTAAAGAGCTTAAATCGGTTGAGCCACATTTTTGATTAATATTGGTCCCATTGGGTTCATCATGAATAGCAAAAACCTCAGCTCCTAATTCCCATAAAGCCCGGGGGGCGGCTTTATAAGCAGCCCCATTGGCACAATCCACAACAATACGCACAGCATCTAAGCGAACATCACGGGGCAATGTTCGTTTGGCATATTCAATATAACGATAAATATCCCCCTCGACCCGTTTTGCAGAACCAATTTCGGCAGAACTTGCTAAAGATTTGGAAAGATCTGTATCGATCAATTGTTCAATTTTTGCTTCCATATCATCTGAAAGTTTAAAACCATCAGGACCAAAAAGTTTAATTCCATTATCATAGAAAGGATTATGAGAAGCAGAAATCATCACCCCAAGATCCGCGCGCAAAGAGCGGCAAAGCATTGCAACAGCAGGTGTTGGGACTGGTCCTAATAAAAAAACGTCCATCCCCGCAGCAGTCAATCCTGAAACCAAAGCATTTTCCAACATATAGCCAGATAACCGCGTATCCTTGCCAATCACCACACGACGCGATTGATGTTGTGAACGGAACAAAACCCCTACAGCCATCCCCACCTTCATGGCAAAATCCGGTGTCATGGGAAATGAATTGGCTTTCCCCCGAATTCCATCTGTACCAAAATATTTTTGCACCATGCCTCTTTCCTTTATACTTCTTCCCTTGACTTTTCTCTAAAATTCTAACAGCCCCATTGGTACAATAGTCCCCCTTACCCTATACCCCTCACCCTATAAATGAAACCATTGGACTCACCCCTCATCTTTTTAGATGATAAAAAAATCTTCTTCACCATCTACACACCAAATCACTCTCAACCAAAGGATAATTTCACGCCCTCAGTCCAAATCGGCAAGGCAACCCATCGCCTAACCTCACGCCCTTGACCCAAATCCGCAAGGCAACAAATCACCTAACCTCATACCCTTGACCCAAATCCGCAAGAGAACCCATCGCCTAACCTCATACCCTTGACCCAAATTCGCAAGGCAACCCATCACCTAACCTCATACCCTTGACCCAAATTCGCAAGGCAACAAATCACCTTATCCCTTGCTAAACCATCATAATACAACGGCTTTGCTTAATTTTTTCCTTCCATATTTTGGCAAAGATCACATCAAAGGCGCAAGCAATGCTCGCGCCCTTCTCAAAGAATTCAAAATTTTTCCCAAAACATAGTCCCTCAAGCAATCTTAAAAAGGATTTTATTTTCCTTTATCAGATCCCGCAGGTTTTGACTTTTTTTCAGCACTGCTTTTACTGTGAGAGTGATTGACTGATTTTGTAGTATCTTTTGCACCTTGTGCCTTTTTCTCCGCTTCATCCGATTGCGCTCTTTTAGACTCAGTATTCTTGGAGTGAGTACCACTGGATTTTACTGTTTTCTTCCCAACAACGCCCTCTGCCTTGCCTGCCTCACCTTTAACGGCCTCTTCTTTATGGGACACTGTGTTAGGTGTTATTTTAGCATCTTTTTCATCGACCACAGAGTCCCCTACCTTCACGGTTCCAGTTTTTGGAACAGAAGAAGTCCGCGGTGCAGCACCCTCATCTTTCTGTGTGCGTGAAGGAGGCTTTCCTGCAATGACCTCGTTAATTTCAGCACCGGTTAAAGTTTCATATTCCAACAAGCCTTGTGCTAAAGCAAACCATTCTTTTCTTTTTGTTTTCAAAATATTGGTCGCACTTTTATAAGCATCATCAATAAGCTTACGCACTTCCATATCAATCATGCGCGCTGTTTCTTCAGAGACATTTTGTGTTCGCGCAACAGAATGCCCTAAAAAGACCTCATCTTGGTTATCGCCATAAGCGACATTTCCAAGCAGATCAGAAAATCCCCACCGTGTGATCATTGCGCGGGCTAATTTAGTTGCTTGTTCAATATCAGAAGAAGCCCCCGATGTGATATTTTCCTTTCCAAACTTCAATTCTTCAGCCACACGCCCGCCCATCATGATAGCCAAACGCGAAATCATCCACCGATAACTCATGGAATAGCGATCACCTTCAGGCAATTGCATCACCATTCCCAATGCCCTTCCCCTTGGAACAATGGTTGCTTTGTGGACAGGATCAGCAACCGGCACATTGAGCGCTACGATAGCATGTCCTGCTTCGTGGTAAGCAGTAAGTTCTTTTTCCTCTTGTGTCATAGCGGTTGAACGGCGTTCAGCCCCCATCATCACCTTATCTTTTGCGTCTTCGAATTCTTGCATTGTCACGACTCTTTTATTACGGCTTGCAGCCATAAGAGCAGCTTCATTGACAAGATTCATCAAGTCCGCACCGGAAAATCCTGGTGTTCCCCTTGCCAAAATTTTTAAGTCAACATTCGGGGCTAAAGGCACATTGCGCACATGCACTTTCAAGATTTGTTCACGCCCAGAAACATCAGGGTTTGGCACAACAACTTGTCGGTCAAAACGCCCTGGTCTCAATAAAGCAGGATCAAGCACATCAGGGCGATTTGTTGCAGCAATAAGAATAATACTTTCATTGGGCTCAAACCCATCCATTTCGACAAGCAATTGATTTAAGGTCTGCTCGCGTTCATCATTTCCACCACCAAGTCCAGCCCCCCGATGACGTCCAACCGCATCAATTTCATCGATAAAGATAATACAAGGGGCATTTTTTTTAGCCTGTTCAAACATATCACGCACACGGCTCGCCCCAACACCAACAAACATTTCAACAAAATCAGATCCTGAAATAGTAAAGAATGGCACATTGGCTTCACCCGCTACAGAGCGCGCTAACAAAGTTTTACCGGTTCCTGGAGGACCAACAAGCAAAACACCGCGAGGAATACGCCCCCCTAAACGTTGAAATTTTTGTGGTTCGCGTAAAAATTCAACAATTTCTTGGAGATCTTGTTTTGCTTCTTCAACGCCTGCAACATCTTTAAAGGTAACACGTCCTTGCGCTTCATTAAGCAATCTTGCTTTTGATTTGCCAAATCCCATTGCACCGCGTGATCCATTTTGCATTTGTCGCATAAAAAAGACCCACGCCCCAACAATAATAATAACAGGCAACAAAGAAAAAAGAAGATTGAGGAAGATACTATTTCCAGAGCTTTCAGGAATAGCTTTAACATTCACGTTTTTGCTTTCCAATTTTTGTATCAAACCTGGATCACGTGGTGCAAAAGTTGAAATAGTTCTGTGTTCGGCAGTTTGTCCTGTTAACTTTTGACCTTGAATGGTCACCGATTTTAGCTCATTATTCTCAACCTTTTGCAAAAATTCAGAATAGGAGACTTCTCCACCACCAGAACGTTGACTATCTCCATTAAAAATAGAAAACGATATAATCAAAATCAAGGCAATAACTCCCCAAATGAGGAGAGAGCGGTAATTGGAATTCATATTCAGCCCACTTAATCAAATATATATTTCAAACAGTTCCTCTTAACATATAACCTTGTCATCCCCTTGCCAAGGGATGAGAGGCGGTTTATTCTCTTTTAGAGTCATTTTTCTTTATCTTTTCACCTCAAGATTAAAAAAAGGTTCAACAACATTCACTAGCGCAGCATCTTCGCGTGAGGAAAGCCAATCGAAAGGCGCCATAATTCGCTTGATAATAACATTTTTATGAATAATTGCTTGAGAAATCAACTCTGGAATATCACACCCTTTATCATTTGAAAGCATCAGCAATGATTGTAAGGAAGGAAAATGAGGCTTTTCAAGATTAGAATTGCTATTTTGTAATAAAGATTTCAGCTGTTCTAAATTTGCCACTCCAACCTTTATAGCCTCAGATCCATGATTTGTAATGCGATAACGCCCATCCCATAGAAGAGTTTCATCGGGCTCCACAAGAGCCTCTTTCATATTTCGCCTTTCACGCCACAAAGCAATACCCTCTTTATTATATTCAATAACACAGCCCGCACATGTAAAACGCCGCTTTTCTGGAGAATTGAGACAGAGTTTTTGCACAAGCATGCTTAATTTTTGATTAGAAAGCAAATAAAATCCCCCTCCCATCAACACAGCAAACAGCCCGACAACAAAAGGGAAACAGGAATGTTTCTGTAAAAATGGTGCAGGTTTTACGATGAAACAACGTCCATATTGAACCGTAATATCCAGAGCTAAAATCAAATCAGCAATATTTTGTGCTTGTTGACGACGCTGCCATGCCGCTTTATTTATTTTTTGAGCAATATTAACAAGCTTTTGTGAAGAAAGAGATTGGCGCACACGCACACGTTCAAAATTGCGATCTTCGTTTGTGGGATCATCAATCCATGTTTTTCCTTGTAAGCGTAAATAGTTCCGTAATGTTTGGCGTTGTACGCCAAGAAGCGGTCGAATCAAGCGCACTTTTCTATGCAACAATGCCTCACGCGGAATACAGGATAAGCCACGCTCATAGAGAACCCCATAGCTTTTTTCGGCAATATTTTTTCTCGTTTCTCTGACATAATCTTCATCACGCCTAGCACCAGCTTTATCGCGCAGTGCTCCGGCAAAACCGCTTGCAGCCCCCCCATCACACATAGCACCAACTTCATCGCGCAACGCACCTCTCCTCTTTTGAAGACGTTGACACCGCATTTGATAGGTTTCAACCTGATCATTGAGTGTATGTCCCGTCATAATAAGGGATGCACCTTGTTTTTGCGCTTCCTGAACCAAGAGATCATAGCGTGCAATACGAGCGCTGAAAGCAAGATGCGTCTTTGGTTTTTTGCCTTCCCACCGCACAGTGATATGTTTAATGTGATGATCACGACAAATTTCCGCAACAATTTCTGCTTCACGCGCGGATTCTTTACGCAGTTGATGATCAACAGTGACAGCAATTATTTCCGGAGGAATTAAGAGCGTTTCCAAATATTCTTTGACCAAAAACATCAAAGCCAAAGAATCACTTCCCCCAGAGACGGCAAGAATCACTCGTCGACACGGAATAAAATCCGATGTTTTAAAGAGATTTCTTGCCAGTCTAACGCACACCCAAAACGACCTCGCTGCTTATTTTGCGGGTTTACAAAATACAGACTCTAACATTTGATGACGTTTTTTGTTTTTTGCAAAAAGAGCACAATCCTCTTTATTTACCTCAAGAGCAACCATACTTCTTGCTAATTTCAACAAAATCTCGGAGGTATAGAGCTTCTTTTTATCGGCATACCATGCGGTAAGATAAACCTGTGCTGCTTCATGATAGCGTTTTTGCCCCAACAACGATTCAGCCAACCAAAATAAAGCATCATCACTCAAAGGATCTTTTTTGTAACGATTTTGAAAAGTGCAAAAGCTTTTTTCAGCATCAACATAGTTAGCAGAACGAATAAAATCATACCCTTCCTTATACAAAGTTTTGGAAGAAGCAAGAGTGTCACTCTTATGTGCTTCACTATGAGCATTTACGTCACGCACTTTTTTTAAAATCTCCCCTGTTGCCACTGCATCATGGTCTTTCACATCAGCAATCTTTGTCTGATCACCCACACTCAGCTCCTGCACCCTCTCTTCTTTTACAGTCTGAGATTGTTTATCTAACGCAGCATTTTCAATGGAACAAGAATAAACAGAAGAGTCTTTTTTATCAAAAAGCCGGTGAAACTGCTTTTTAACATTTTGCAAATTGTTATGCTCAAGCACCATCCGTATTTTATGCAAAAGCTTATCTAAATCATAATCTTTAAATAACGCCTGCTGATTCTCTAAAATAATCCCTTGATGCTCTGCAACATTTGAAGCTTTCTTAATGGCATCAGAAGCCGCTTTATCAACAGCTTCAGAGGCTTTCTCTACCGCATCAGATACCTTATCAGCAGTTTCAGTCGCTTTTTCCGCCGTATCAGTAATAGCTTTATCAGCAACATCAGAAGCTTTCTTCACCGCATCAGATGCCTTATCAGCAGCCTCAGTGGCTTTTCCCACCGTATCAGTAGCAGTTTTATCAGCAACACCAGAAGCTTTTTCCACCGTATCAGCAGCCGCTTTCTCAGCAACACCAGAGGCTTTCTTCACCGCATCAGTAGCAGCTTTATCAGCAACACCAGAGGCTTTCTTCACCGCATCAGTAGCAGCTTTATCAGCAACACCAGAGGCTTTCTTCACCGCATCAGATGCCTTATCAGCAGCCTCAGTGGCTTTTCCCACCGTATCAGTAGCAGTTTTATCAGCAACACCAGAAGCTTTTTCCACCGTATCAGCAGCCGCTTTCTCAGCAACACCAGAGGCTTTCTTCACCGCATCAGATGCCTTATTGACAGCTTCAGTGGCTTTTCCCACCGTATCAGTAGCCGCTTTCTCAACAGTATTAGGTGCTTTCTTCACCGCATCAGATGCCTTATCAGCAGCCTCAGTGGCTTTTCCCACCGTATCAGTAGCAGCTTTCTCAGCAACACCAGAGGCTTTCTTCACCGCATCAGATGCCTTATCGGCAGCCTCAGTGGCTTTTCCCACCGTATCAATAGCAGCTTTCTCAACAGCATCAGGGACTTTCTTCACCGCATCAGATGCCTTATCGGCAGCCTCAGTGGCTTTTTCCACCGTATCAATAGCCGCTTTCTCAACAGTATTAGGAGCTTTCTTCACTGCATCAGATGCCTTATTGACAGCTTCAGTGGCTTTTCCCACCGTATCAGTAGCAGTTTTATCAACAGTATTAGGGGCTTTCTTCACCGCATCAGATGCCTTATCAGCAGCCTCAGTGGCTTTTCCCACCGTATCAATAGCCGCTTTCTCAACAGCATTAGGAGCTTTCTTCACTGCATCAGATGCCTTATCGGCAGCTTCAGTGGCTTTTTCTACCTTCTCAGTAGCCGCTTTCTCAGCAACATCAGAAGCTTTTTTCACCGCATCGGAATCTTTATCGGCAGCATCAACTTTATCCGTATCATGTGCTGGATATTCAGAAGCCTTTCGTGCTGCACTTTCAGCAAATGAAGCAGAGCAAGCTACGAAAACCGCCATATAAAAGAGTGTTTTCCAATTGATTTTACGATACATTATTTTCTCCCCTTAAGAGCTCATTGAATGGTTGAAACAAACCATTCGCTTTTTTAACGACTGTTCATGTCACTCAACGTTGTCACGGCACGTCGATTTTGATTCCAACAGGAAATATCATCACATACTGCGACAGGTCTTTCTTTCCCGTAAGAAATTGTTTGAATCCGTTGCGCAGACACACCAAGAGACACCAAATAATTTCGCACAGCAACAGCACGGCGCTGTCCAAGTGCCAAGTTATATTCACGTGTTCCCCGTTCATCAGCGTGACCTTCGATCATAATAGAATAATAAGGATAATGAAGCAACCATTCTGCTTGGCGCGTTAAAATACGCTCAGCATCGGCATCCAATGAAGAAGAATCGAGACTAAAAAACACGCGATCCCCCACGTTAACCGTAAACTCCTGCCCTGAACCTGGTCCCTGATTCAAAGCAGCATCATTCATATAAGCACCATGCATACCATCAAGTGCACCGATATTTTTTTTGCCACACCCACCCAAGCACAGTGAGAAAAACAAGAGAATAGCTAAAGAATGAGAGAAGGTATTTTTGGTAGAGCGCATAGTTTGTTTCTCCTCGAATTTCGTAAAGAAGGGCAAATTCTTAAAAATACTTTTAAGAATAACCATTAATTCCTAATGAAGACGAAATTTTTCTGTTTTTTTATCATCATTTTTCAGTCTCTGCCAATTTTCTTCCCTCCAGCTCTTTCTCTAACATTTCCATGAGAAATTGAGAAATTTTGGACTTATACATCATGCTGTTTACGCATCCTCTTGCTCTTGACGCTCTTTTTGCAACGCGTTCAATTTTGCAAAAACTTTATCAGCATCAAAAGTCTTGTGTGGATTTTCTTCACGCTCATTTTCCTCGAGAACAGCGTTTTCGGTCACAGAAGCAGGAAGCAATGACCTATCTTCCTCTGCAGCAACAGGACGATTTTTTGCCGCGCGCTGGAGTTCAAAATCTAGATCGATTTGCGAACACAAGCCAAGTCCTACAGGATCAAGAGGAGATAAATTCGCGCTATTCCAATGGGTTCTGAGGCGGATTTGTTCAATCGTTGCTTTTGTTGTCCCAATCAAGCGTGCAATTTGTGCATCTTTCAATTCGGGATGGTTGGTCACCAACCATAAGATACCATTGGGACGATCTTGACGTCGAGAAAGAGGGATATAGCGCGCTCCTTTACGTTTTTTTTCAGGAATATGCACCCTCGATTGAGAAATTTTCAAGCGTGCGTTTTGATCCGCCTCCACCCGTGCAATTTCACTGCGCGTCAACTGCCCAGAACTAATTGGATCGAGACCTTTAATACCATAAGCTGCCTCTCCATCGGCAATAGCTTTTACTTCCAAGACATGCAATTTACAAAATTCTGCAATCTGCTCAAAAGAAAGAGCTGTATTATCAACCAACCAAACAGCTGTCGCCTTGGGCATCAAAAGTTGCGTTGCCATTTTTATAAATCCTCTTTTGCGCCTCTTCTATGAGGCAGGTTACCGCCCACTCAAGAGCACTGAAACTTTTTAATTATATATTCGTTTTCTCTACCCACTCTTAAAAATAAAGCGAGGCATGGAAAAAACCATTTTGCCATGAGATTATATTCTGTTATAGCGTGATTTTTTCTCAACGACAAGAGATCTCTCTTGGAATGATCCTCAACGAAGGTGTCTTTACCTTTAAGATGAATTTTCTTATAAAGGATTTATTCGATTATTTCACCTCATGCTGTGGCATATTTATTTTTGGTGGGATGCGTGTTTTATTGCCTTAAATTCTAACAGAGCATCCAACTGGAAGGACAGCCCTCAAACAGGAAGGAAGACTATGGCAGGCCATTCACAATTTAAAAATATTATGCATCGTAAAGGGCGCCAAGATGCAGTGCGCTCGAAAATATTTTCTAAGCTTGCACGCGAAATTACCGTCGCAGCGAAACAAGGTGCTCCTGATCCAGCCATGAATCCACGTTTAAGGCTGGCGGTCCAAAATGCCAAAGCACAGTCAATGCCGAAAGATAATATTGAACGCGCGATTAAAAAAGCTTCAGGAACCGATGTCGAAAATTATGATGAAGTCCGCTATGAAGGCTATGGACCAGGCGGTGTTGCTGTCATTGTTGAAGCTTTAACAGACAACCGCAATCGCACCGCTTCAAATGTACGTGCTGCCTTCACCAAATCAGGAGGTGCCTTAGGGGAAACAGGGTCTGTCAGTTTCATGTTTAATCGGATTGGGGAAATCATTTATAAGCCAGAAGCAGGAACAGCAGATCACATCATGGATGCTGCCATTGAAGCGGGTGCCGAAGATGTACAATCAGAAGAAAGCGGCCATCATATTACCTGCGCATTTGAAGATATTGGTGAAGTTTCAAAAACACTTGAATCAAAACTTGGTGAAGCAGAATCGATTAAAACAATTTGGAAAGCCACTACCCTTGCTCCAATCGATGAAGAAAAAGCTTTATCCGTTTTACGACTGATTTCAACATTAGAAGAAGATGATGATGTGCAAAATGTTTATGCTAATTTTGATGTTAGCGATGAGATTTTGGCAAAATTGTCCGTATAATTCCCGCCTTTTAGCCCTCTCTTCATCTATGAGGGACTAAAAAAATCTATCACCCTTTGCCCACAATATAAAACCCCCGCGTCAATAGCGGGGTCAATCATTTATAAAGCCCAAGAAAACCATAATCAATTGCAATAAATTGCATAAAAAAGCGAAGTGAAGAAAAAACTCATAAAGCAAATACCCTTGAACGCTTAAATAGTTTTGATGATAAAAGCGTACAAAACTCTTTCATCTTACACTTTTCTTCTATATTTTAATCTTCTATATTTTAAGAATGCCTCCTATAGCTCCTCTCTCTTTGTTCTTTAGAATTAACCTTTCCGCCCCCTCTTCAAATGATGAAAATTTTTGCTCTGATCTGGTTTGTAAACAATTCGGATTTTTTAGACACATTCCCATCATCATGCATAAAATTACTTGAAACTGAAAGCAACACAACTTTCCTCTAAATACGCATCACATTGATTTAAAGGAGAGTTGAGCATTTTAATGTGAAGGAGATTCCTTAAATATCGTAAGATTATCGCATTTGAAATCAGTTTATGTTGAATCAATCAAAACCATTCGCTTGCACGTCATAAGCGGGATGAATGTGTAAATAAAATTGGGATACGAAAGAACTAAAATGGCTCTTATGAACGCCCTCAAATGCAAAGTCTGTCGCAACACCCACGGGCTGGCAAAGTGTGTGATGGTGCTGGCTTGTTACTCAATAAGCGTAAAGATGGAGGTGCTCAATGGATTTTACGGTATACCCTTCACGGGTGCCGTTGTGAAATGGAATTGGGTGCGCTTTGAGAGATGTTTTTTTTAAAAAGCGTGTGAATTGGCAACTGGGTGGCACTCTGTTTTACGTGAAAGGTGTTCCTCCATTAAAGAACGCGATAAACAAAAGCGTGAGGCAATAAGCAATCTTCATTATTGGAATAAGATATTGCTTTGGGTACTTTTGAAAGCCGTAAAGCTGAATTAAAAGAAGATGGCAAGGCTGGAAATTGGTTTTCACCTTTAAAACTCCATGTTCTTTCCAAATTGGGTTGCCTCCCCGTTTCTGAAATTACCCAAACAGAGATACGCAATACCCTTGCTCCTATTTGGCATACAAAAGCTGAAGTTGCTTATAGAGCTTTCAAGTGTCTTAATATGTGTCTTAAACATGCGGTTGCATTAGGGTTGGATGTTGATTTACAACAGCAGAAAAAGCACAAGCTTTATTAAGCAAACAACGTCACAAAACTCCTAATAGACCAGCTATGGATTGGAGAGATGTTCCGGCTTTTTATAAAACACTGTGTGAAGCATCAATCCCTAACACTATTGGCTTTGCATCTGCTTATTTTTACAGGCGTTCGTGCAAATGCCTTGCGTCATATGCGTAAAGATCAGATTGATGCGGATATATGGATAATTCCTGCTGAAAATATGAAAGGACGGCGTAATGTTCCGATAGAATTTCGTGTGCCTTTATCAATAGAGGCATTAGAAATTAAAAAAGCACGTTTGCTTTCTCGCAATGATTTCTTTTTTTCTGCAACCGGTCGCGGTCCTCTTTCTGATAAGACTATATTCCCTCTATGTTTTTGTATTTTTCTCAAGCATTTTGTTTTATTGTATATTAAGCAATGGCGACCACGCCGGATCGGAAGCATCATTGGGTGTGGGGAGTTGTCGTTCATTGCGTCCCGTAATGTCAATGGTATAGATTTTGGGTCCCATACCGGGGTTTTTGCGAAAGAACATCAACACACGTCCATTAGGCGCCCAAGTGGGACCTTCATTATGAAACCCTGTGGTTAAAATTCGCTCTCCTTGTCCATCAGGGCGCATAACACCGATAGAAAATTGTCCGCTTAATTGTTTTGTAAAGGCGATATAATCCCCCCGTGGCGACCAAATAGGTGTCGAATAACTCCCCTCATTTGAAGAAATACGCTGAATATCACTGCCATCCGCATTCATTTTATAAATTTGCGGCTTTCCGCTACGATCTGAAGAAAAGACAATTTGTTGTCCATCTGGTGAATAAGAAGCAGAGGTATCAATAGCAGAAGTTGTTGTAAGACGTGTCATGGTACGGGTGCGTAAATCCATGGTGTAAAGATTGGCGCTCCCATCATTTTGCAGCAAACTCATAATGACCTTTTGTCCATCAGAAGAAAAACGCGGAGCAATTGTCATGTTATGAAACGTTCCAATCAACTCTCTTTGTCCCATTTCAATTTGTTGGAGATAAACATGAGGCACTTGATTGTCCTCATAAGCCATATAGGTCATTTCTTGTCTTTTGGGTGAGAAACGTGGTGTAAGCACCAATTCACTCCCATCAGACATATAAATCAAATTTGCGCCATCTTGATCCATCATTGCTAAACGTTTAATACGTGCGTTTTGGGGACCTGTTTCATCGATAAAAACAATTCTTGTATCAAAATAACCACTTTCCCCCGTCATCTCACTGTAGATCTCATCTGCAATCATATGAGCCACACGCCGCCACCGTTCTGTCGCAGTATAAAAACGCCGTCCTTTCAATTGCCGCTGTCCAAAAACATCCCATAAACGAAAATCAACCCTCAAACGTCCGTCGATTTCTCTCATGACTTGCCCCATCACCAAACCTTGCGCCTTTATTTTCTGCCATGAAGCAAAATGCGGTTGTTTATTCGGATTAGAAATTTTTTCAAAAAAATTTTCCTTATCAAGTGGTACAAAAAGCCCCGACCGTTCAAGATCAGCTGTCACCACAGCCGTTATTTTAGATCCAATCGAATCATTCGAAATAAAGTCTGTAATTGCAATGGGAATAGGGTTAAAGTCAGCGCTCGAAATCGTTCCTTTCAACTGCGCATAAACTGATGACATACTTGAAAGCCACAAACTACAAGTGACTATAAACCACGTAAAAACTCTATGTCTCGTTATAGTCATCATGGAATGTGTCCTTTCGTTAAGCGAATGTATTTTCTCTCATTTATCATCTTATTTCTTGGAGGGGATCAACATTAAAGTCAAACCCCTGCCCCCACAAGCCATATTGATCACGGGGAAGATCTGCATAAGGTTGGCATGAGAAGACAGCAGCATACACCTGCCTGATCATAATCGCTTGTTGACTCTCAAGACCACTTACAGGCTCAATAATAGGATCGCCCATAACCATCCCTTCACGATCTAAGTAAAATCGCAACCGCACAACGGGACGATTTTTTAAATCGCCACCAAGCGCCACAAGTTTAAGCTTCTGTTGAATACATCCCCCCGCAATATTGACCAATGTTTGTGCCATTTTTGTGGTATCATGAATATTTTTTCTTGCCCCCAAAGCTTCTGGTGTATGAGAACGTTTTGCTCCCCCTCCTTGTGACCGCGCACGATTGAGCAAATTATTTTCTTCCATGGCTAAAATATCTTCAATAGTTTGTTTTTCTTGATTTTTTTTGTTAAGCTTTGACATCTTTTGATTCAAAGCCCCCTCTTTCTTCATTGGAAATTCTTGGTCAAATTTTGGTTTAAACTGCGGAAGAAGAGGTTTTTCTGGAAGTGCAATTTTGGGCGCTTGAGGAACAGTCTGCTCTGCTGGGACCTTTTGTACCGTTGGAGCCAATTCTTTCGGTGATATCATCTCTTCACTTTTGTGCGCAGGCTTAAGAGAAAGCTTGGGCGGCGCATCCTCTAGCGCTTGCAAAGGCATCTCAGGTGCAACCTTCAGGGCGTCCTCTAGCGCTTGCAAAGGCATCTCAGGAGCAACCTTCGGGGCGTCCTCTAGCGCTTGCAAAGGCATCTCAGGTGCAACCTTCGGGGCATCCTCTAGCGCTTGCAAAGGCATCTCAGGTGCAACCTTCGAGGCGTCCTCTAGCGCTTGCAAAGGCATCTCAGGTGCAACCTTCGGCGCATCCTCTAGCGCTTGCAAAGGCGTCTCAGGTGCAACCTTCGGCGCATCCTCTAGCGCTTGCAAAGGCGTCTCAGGTGCAACCTTCGGCGCATCCTCTAGCGCTTGCAAAGGCATCTCAGGTGCAACCTTCGGGGCGTCCTCTAGCGCTTGCAAAGGCATCTCAGGTGCAACCTTCGGCACATCCTCTGTTTTTGCTTCTACTGATTCTGTAAGCTTGGATGTTTCTGACGGATTGCTTATCGGCGGCGGTGTTGTCTCAACGGATTGGGGTTTTTCCTTCGGTTGAAAAGGCGCAAGACTATCGCGTTGCCCCTCTCCAATATGGCGGGCATCTTCTTTCTCTTGGGGTTTAGTGGTTGGTTTAACGGCGGGGACCGCATGGATAGGCGCTTTCACGGAACCTTGTTGAGAGGAAAACTCTTCCATCAAAGGCGCAAGAGTAATGGGAATTGCTTCCAATGGTTGTGGTAAAGAAACAGAGTTCATAAACTGAACGGCACCCCAGCCGAGAAAAATAACATGGACCACAAGGGATAAAGCCAAGCCTCGTTTCATGCTATGATAAGAGCCTTTGTTCATTCTTTATGCCTTCATTGATACCTTGTATTTTTTCATTTTTAATCACACTGTACTCTTTTAAAAATTTTAAAAACAACTATTTAGGCGAATTTTATTATTTATTGCGCGAGACTTGCTAGTGCAACTTGAGAAAACCCAGCTTTTTGAATATCGGCAAGCAATTTTAAAACTTGTTGATATTCAACAGTTTTCGCAACCCGTACAAAAATTCGTTGATCTTTTTGTGTTGCATCCGCTTCCAGAAGCGCTTTAAGCTGTGCAATCAATGCCTGTGATGTTTCATAGTAGTCTTGATGAATGGCAAAGCGCCCTTGCGCATCAAGTGAAACCGTAAGGGGCGTTTTTTGCGCACGTACGGGACCCGCTTGACTGCGTGGCAAATCCAAAGGAACACCGTTTACTAAAAGGGGGGCAGAGACCATAAAAATAATGAGCAACACCAGCATCACATCCACAAAAGGAGTGACATTGATCTCACTCATCAGTTGGCTTCGTGAGTGATGCCGCCTACGTATCTTTTTTTGAGAAGAAGAAGCAACAGAAACGCCCATGGATAAGCTCCTTTTTATAAAGAGGAAGGTGCTGTGCGTGTTTCATCAATACGCCGCGAGACAATGGTTGAAAACTCATCAGCAAAATTTTCTATTTGTGCAATGATGCGCGCACTTTCATGGGTCAACTTATTGTAGGCAATAACAGCTGGAATTGCTGCAAACAAACCAATAGCCGTTGCCAAAAGTGCTTCTGCAATCCCTGGCGCGACAATGGCAAGAGACGTATTTTGAGAAGCTGAAATAGAAAGAAAAGACTCCATAATCCCAATCACTGTTCCAAAAAGACCGATAAAGGGTCCCGCAGATCCCAGTGTCGCAAGAAAACTCAACTTTGATTCTATTTTTTCACTTTCACGTCCCAGCGTTAGATCCATCGCCTTATCAATTCTGCTCTGCAAACTTGTCGAAGTATGGGTCCCTTTTTCAAGAGATTTTTTCCATTCAACCATTGCCGCCATAAAAACGGCAGATATGCTATTGGTACGTTGACTTTTACATGAAGCATAAAGATCTTCTAGTGCTTTGCCTGACCAAAATGTCCGTTCAAATTGCTTTATTTCACGCCGTATTCTCCGATAGGTAAAAATTTTATCAAAAATAATGGCCCAACTCCAAACGGAAGCAAGCAGCAACAAAACCATAACAACTTTAACGACGAGACTCGCTTGCATAAACAAATGCAACATTCCCATTGTTTCCGGATTCGTTAGTTCTATATGCGGCATAATTCTTGTCCCTCTAAATGAAAGGTGCATTCCTTAAAATTCTATAAAACAGATTGTTTTATAGTTTCTAAATTTAAGTAAAAAACTTTAGTCTCACATAAATCCATACGCTAAAACAAGACCTGTTTCTTAAATTTCTTTAAAAAGTGATCACGAGAAGCATCCCTCAATACACCTCTCCCTCATTTCACAACGACATAAACCCCTCCCTCTCTATAAATAATATAAAGCATGATATCACATCTATTATGCGTCCCCATCTTTACGTTTATGAAAAGAACGCTAAACCATCATACGTGTTTCCAACTCAAAATGTTGCGATAAGTCTTGGCTCTTGAAAAGCTTTACAAAAGGCAATTTTATACCTTTCTTAATCCTCGTTTCCCCTCACGCACCAACCCCGTCTGTGACAAGAAAAAAAATGTAAAAGATAAGAAAATGATTTTGATGAATTCACAAAAGAGCTTGAAAAGAGAAAATCTTACAAGTCTCAAAATTTTCATTTAAATTGCAACACACTGAGTAATCATAATCAATAAATATGTTATCATCATGAAAGGTTACGCCTTGCCTCAAGCTATTGTTTCTCTCATTTTCCCTTAAGCTTAATAGGATTACGCCATCGAGCACAAAAAAACTAAAAATAAATCATCATAAAATGCCTCATCCCATGCCCCTCATCCCATGCCCCTCATGTAGGTCTCATCATGTAAGTTGCATACAATCGAGTGTAAATCTCCTATAATCTCATTGTGCTGTGAATTTTTTCCTTTCAATGCGCATCATCTCTTTGGCACCACGGTATAGCTTCAAAACTTCCCCAACGTGCAAAAAAACTTTTCATCCTCTTTGACTTGATGGAACTCTTTGACTTGATGAAAACTGCCCCCTTCATTCTCTTGGCTTACTTGCGATCTTTAACCACTATGGCATTAAAAATGATACATAAATTTTTACACATTTTTCCAATGGAGCACATGCTACCCCTTTATGAAAGAGTAAGTAAACGGTTTTAATTATTTCAACGTGAAAAAGATTTGGAATGAGAAAATTTTACGACACCCGAGGTTCTCATTCAGATTGCATAACGCTCTATTATCTTTATAAATCAATATGCCGTATATCCAACGTACAACACTTTTAACCAAGCATTTTTGCAACAAGCTCTTTGGGTAAACGTCTCGGTTTTGCCTCCTCATTAATCAGAGCAATTTCAACTTTTGCTGTGACCAAAGTGGTCGCCTCATGTACAATCGCTTGCTCCATAAAAAAGCGCGCCCCTTGGATATGATCAACACGTGTTTTAACGACTAAAAGGTTATCAATTTTGGCTGGTCGTGAAAAACTAATTTCCATATGGCGCACAACAAAAAACAGTTTTTCCCCCTCAATCCCTGCTGCTAATATCTTATTATTAAAACCGGTATCCCGTAAAAACTCTGAACGTCCCCGTTCAAAAAATTCCAGATAACGCGCATGATAAACCACACCGGAAAAATCTGTATCAGCCACATAAACACGCACCTGAAAATTATGAAAAGCATTTGTATGATTGCTCTTGAAATGTGTTATTTCTGTCATTGACTTCATGTCCCATAAAATTATTTAAGTTAGAAAATTGTTTATCAATCAAAAGATTCAACACATTTTTGTGTTGAAGTTGTGAAAAGCCAAAGCACAAAATCCTCCATCGTTTTAAACCTTTTCAGCCAAAACACACGGACACGCAGAACACCTCTGATCCTTATAAGCGTCTGTGATAAACTATCTGCACAGTTTTTTTAAAAAAATGCCTTAGTCATCTTCCCCATCCCATAAAGTTGTCTGAAGTGATACATTGTCTTGAGCATCAGAAAGTTGCGTACGCTTTTGTATCGACGTTGAAGCAGGCGCAGCAAGTCCTAAATGGCTCCAAGCCTTTTCCGTGAGAATGCGACCACGAGCCGTTCTTTGAATAAAACCTTGTTGGAGAAGATAGGGTTCCACAATATCTTCAATCGCATCGCGTGGTTCTGATAAAGCAGCCGCAATGGTTTCAATGCCCACCGGTCCTCCTAAAAAAGTTTCCGCAATCAGGAGTAAATAACGCCGGTCAAGGGGATCGAGCCCCAGATGATCCACCTCAAGGCGTGAAAGCGCTTCATCAGCGATTTTTCGATCAATTTGTTTTGCTTGTTTTACCAAAGCAAAATCACAAACGCGCCGTAAAAGCCGTCCGGCAATGCGCGGGGTCCCCCGTGCTCGGCGTGCAATTTCATGCGCACCATCATCACTGATCTTGACAGCAAAAAGCCGCGCATTACGCTGCACGATATATTCTAATTCCTCTATCGTATAAAAATTAAGACGAATGGGGATGCCAAAACGGTCTCTCAGCGGTGTGGTCAAAAGCCCCAACCGTGTTGTTGCCGCCACCAAAGTAAATTTAGCCAGATCAATTTTAACTGAGCGTGCAGCCGGCCCCTCTCCAATGATCAAATCGAGTTGATAATCTTCCATGGCTGGATAAAGAATTTCCTCAATCGCCGGATTTAAGCGATGAATTTCATCAATAAACAAGACATCGCGTTCTTCAAGATTGGTCAAAAGAGCAGCCAAATCTCCTGCTTTAGCAATGACCGGTCCTGAAGTAGAACGAAAATTAACGCCTAATTCTTTTGCCATAATCTGTGAGAGTGTTGTTTTTCCCAGTCCCGGTGGTCCTACAAACAAAACATGATCCAACGCTTCTTGTCGCGTTTTTGCGGCTTCAATAAATATTTTTAAATTTGCCCGTGCCGCTTCTTGACCAATAAAGTCATCAAGAACTTGTGGTCTTAGGGAACGATCCGGATCGTTGGGAAGGGGAGCGGGACCCAGAAGGCGTTGATCTTCATCTTTATGCATTGTTACCTTTTATTCAAGTAGGAGAAGAAAGCAATTTGAGACTATGGCGTATCAGCAGGGCAGAAGACACAGCCTCCCCCTCAAGAGCGTTCATCGCAAGAGCAAGAGCACGGGCAGCTTGCTCCCGTTCAAAGCCTAGCTTCATCAATGCGGAAAGCGCATCATGGGCAGGTTGATGAGTTATCTCACGCTGCGGAACTGAAACAGTCTTGACCGCCTGTTCAAAGGGGAGTGTTTTACTTTTCAACTCTCCCACAATTCTTTCACTAACTTTTTTACCAACGCCTGGTGCGCGACTAATCATCGCCACATCGTTTAAGGCAATAGCTTGTGCAAGTTCATCTGGCGATAAAGTCCCCAAGATTGCCAAAGCAACCTTTGCCCCTACACCTGGAACATTTTGGAGCATACAAAACCACTCCTGTTCAGCTCTTGTCGCAAAACCAAAAAGGCGGATTGCCTCTTCCCGAACATGGGTTTCAATAAAGAGACTTAATGCCTCCCCAACAGAAGGCAAAGAAGGACGCAACCGATTTGAGATAAAAACGACATACCCCACACCATGAACATCAAGAACAATATAATCTTCAAAGATATGTTCAAGCGTACCCTTTAATTTACCAATCATATCGCCATCCCAATCATATCGCCATCCTTGCCTGATAAGATTGATCAATCCTCTTACGATGCATGCTATGACAAAGAGCAAGAGCAAGGGCATCCGCCGCATCATTGCTATCAAATTCAGCCCGTGGGAGGAGAACTTTAACCATCATATGAATTTGTTCTTTAGCGCCATGTCCAACACCAATAACCGATTTTTTGACTTTGTTGGGGGCATATTCAAAAACAGGACAATTGGCTTGTGCAGGAACCAGTAGCGCAATGGCACGCGCTTGCCCAAGTTTTAGCGTTGCTGTAGCATCTTTGTTGACAAACACATGTTCCACCGCAGCTTCATGGGGCATAAATTGATGCACAACCTCTGAAAGACCTTTATGGATTTGACAGAGTCTGGAAGCCAGATCACACTGTACATCAGAAGAAACCGTCCCTGCCGCAACAAACTGAAGACGATTGCCCGCAAGATCGATAACGCCCCATCCCGTATACCGTAGTCCGGGATCAATGCCTATAATACGAATCGTCTCTGCCATAAACGCTAGTTTATACACTTTTCCCCCTTTTGAATAAAGGCTCGCCCACAAAGAAAACAGCAGCAAAGGACAAAACCAGTAAAAAGAAGGACATATGTTATGAGTTTATACATTTAAACACACGAACAAACGAGACATAATGCCATAAAACAAAACCATTCATACCTCACAAGAAAGCAAAAGCAATGCATAAAAATCCCCCTTTGATCTCATCTCCCCCCTCTATCTAATCTTCAATGTCATAACGATTAAACCACCACAAGCGAACAAGGAGAGAAGCCATACTTTGATCTATAAATGGCAAAAATGCTTCTCAAATGCTTCTCTATGGACGAGATAGACTTCACGAGGTCTTTTTACGTTATACGCCCCATGATATGGACGTGAACAAACATTGCGAGGTATTTTTTACATCCCCCTCACAACACAATAACAAGAGCATTGCATAAGCAACCGAAATCCCATAAAGACAGCCCCCCATGATCCCCCATAAAGCATTTTTACGACAATTTATTTTGTGATTTTGGATGTTTTATTTTCCGTGAAGAGAGCCCCTCCTCTACCCCTCCTCCTTAAAACTGAGAAAACCCAAAAACCAAAATCCCAAAAACGAAAACAATGCATCATGATCATGAGAAAACGCATTGATTGACAAGGACACCCTAGCATTCTTTATGTTGAATGAAAGTTCCAAACATCAAAAGATTTTTTCATTCCCAACCTATTTTTATGTTGTATCTATAAAAACCATTCCCTTGCACACCATAAGCGGAAGAGCCCCATGGAGCGCGAAACTGTACAAGAAAGGACATACTTCTTATGAACCATTTCAAATATAAAGCTCTGTAACAACATGAGGGGTTAGCAAAATGTAGTATGATGGGGCTGGTTTTCTCTTTTATGAAAACACAAAGATGGGGAACTCAATGGCTTTTAGACACTTTATGGGGAATTTTATGCACTACTTCATAGAGAGATGATTTACCCTTATACTATTCACGGACGATCGTCACGAAAAGGGGGTGGTGACGCGTTAAGAAATATTTCTTTAAAGCAAGCGCGCAAATTAGCAACACCAGTATATTCTGTTTGAAACGTTCAGTATAACACACACTTTCCAGCAATTTTATGAGACATAAATTACAGAGCTTTCCCTCCTCCCCTCCTCTCAAAGGACGAAGATTCCTACCAGCGTTATCTTATAAAAAACAATGACTCTCGATGGCTTTTTACTGTTGACCACTTATGTGCCCCCTTCATAGGCGCTAAGGATAAGCCCTGCCCTCAACACATACGTACTGTAATTTTAAATACTGAATACATCACAGCTATGTGCCTTATATCTCTGCCTTAAACGAGGATATTTTACGGTAGAATAAGATAAATTGATGTCCAAGAGCTTGGCTAATATCCGGCATAGCCTGATCATTCTCATCGCTAAGATAAAATCACACAATATCAAAAGAAAGCGTTCCAGCGACAACAAACTGAAGCCTATTCCCCACAAAATCAGCCGCAGCCCATACTCCACACCATCATTCGAAATCAATGCTCCCCTCTCTGTCATAAACTCAAGATATTTTTCCACACTCAAAGAGAAGCTAAGCAGAAAAAACTCTCCAGATTAGTCTTAGTCGCGAAATTTTAGTCACGACAACAAATATACCGCTCGAAATATCACACAAAAAAAGCCAAAAAAATATCCCCAACCACCGACTGTTTTCAACAATTCGATTTGTTTGTCCATTGGATTTTCATTACTCAAGTCACAGGAAGCAGCCGTCTCCCACCCTGCGCGCATATACTTGATGCGTGCCTCTCAAACGAGAGTGAATGAGCAACAAATTGGCGGAAAATTTCTGGGAGTTCGTCCCAATGAGCGGTTTCAAATTCTAGGGTCGGTGTATGAAGGGAGACTTTCACGATTTCTTTTTTTATTTGTTCGGATGACATTTCTCCTTTGCGCAAAGTAAGAAAATATCCTCTAAGAACGCCCAAAGGCGGTTTTCAGCAATTCGATTTGTTTGTCCATTGGATTTTCATCACTCAAGTCACAGGAAGCAGCCGTCTCCCACCCTGCGCGCATATACTTGATGCGTGCCTCTCAAACGAGAGTGAATGAGAAACAAATTGGCGGAAAATTTCTGGGAGTTCGTCCCAATGAGCGATTTCAAATTCTAAGGTCGGTGTATGAAGGGAGACTTTTACGATTTCTTTTTTTATTTGTTCGGATGACATTTCTCCTTTGCGCAAAGTAAGAAAATATCCTCTAAGAACGCCCAAAGGCGGTTTTCAGCAATTCGATTTGTTTGTCCATTGGATTTTCATCACTCAAGTCACAGGAAGCAGCCGTCTCCCACCCTGCGCGCATATACTTGATGCGTGCCTCTCAAACGAGAGTGAATGAGAAACAAATTGGCGGAAAATTTCTGGGAGTTCGTCCCAATGAGCGATTTCAAATTCTAAGGTCGGTGTATGAAGGGAGACTTTCACGATTTCTTTTTTTATTTGTTCGGATGACATTTCTCCTTTGCGCAAAGTAAGAAAATATCCTCTAAGAACGCCCAAAGGCGGTTTTCAGCAATTCGATTTGTTTGTCCATTGGATTTTCATCACTCAAGTCACAGGAAGCAGCCGTCTCCCACCCTGCGCGCATATACTTGATGCGTGCCTCTCAAACGAGAGTGAATGAGAAACAAATTGGCGGAAAATTTCTGGGAGTTCGTCCCAATGAGCGATTTCAAATTCTAAGGTCGGTGTATGAAGGGAGACTTTTACGATTTCTTTTTTTATTTGTTCGGATGACATTTCTCCTTTGCGCAAAGTAAGAAAATATCCTCTAAGAACGCCCAAAGGCGGTTTTCAGCAATTCGATTTGTTTGTCCATTGGATTTTCATCACTCAAGTCACAGGAAGCAGCCGTCTCCCACCCTGCGCGCATATACTTGATGCGTGCCTCTCAAACGAGAGTGAATGAGAAACAAATTGGCGGAAAATTTCTGGGAGTTCGTCCCAATGAGCGATTTCAAATTCTAAGGTCGGTGTATGAAGGGAGACTTTTACGATTTCTTTTTTTATTTGTTCGGATGACATTTCTCCTTTGCGCAAAGTAAGAAAATATCCTCTAAGAACGCCCAAAGGCGGTTTTCAGCAATTCGATTTGTTTTCCTACTGGATTTTCATCACTCAAGTCACAGGAAGCAGCCGTCTCCCACCCTGCGCGCATATACTTGATGCGTGCTTCTAAACGCAGTGAATGAGCAACAAATTGGCGGAAAATTTCTGGGAGTTCGTCCCAATGAGCGGTTTCAAATTCTAGGGTCGGTGTATGAAGGGAGACTTTCACGATTTCTTTTTTTATTTGTTCGGGTGACATTTCTCCTTCACGCTCTGCCCGAAGAAGAAGGAGTTGAGAGGCAATTTGCATAAGTCGTGTACTTAAATACATCGCCTCTTTTGCATAGAGTGCAGAAATTTCTGCCGAAAGGGAACGTGCTACAACTTTCCCTTCTGAATCGATATAGGCTGCTGTTTTTTCAATCAGCGCCATTGTCTCTTCATAAAGACGATTAAAAGCATTTTCAAAAGCATTATGCTCAATCATGATAATAGGTTCATCATAGGGACGTTTATGTACGCTCACGCTTTTATACTCCAAATATCAGCACAAAACCACACCACTCAACGAACAGAGTCTTAAAAAGTTTCTTTTGTTACTGTATAGAATGCTTTTTTTTGAAATGACTACCTCTTTTATTTTTTTTGTGCAATGCGCTTTTTATACTAAGGTTAACGCTGCTAAACAAACTCTATGGGAGCGTTTTTCTTATAAACGGATCAGTTTCCTTGAAAAAGCCCCCTGCAAAAACCGCTGTTTTTCACAATAATAGGCCACTCCAAATTGCAGAGCAATCCCCGTTATCATTAAGAGGCTATCGGAAAAAAACGTTCCTGTCATCACTGTTTTTACAATTTGTCCAAACATCGCAAAAATAGTTCCCGTTACAAAGACCGGTAAACTATGTTTTCCTAAGATTACTAAAGGATGTTTCTCTGAAACATAAAACCATTTATTGACACGCGGTAAGCATAGAATGAGGAAGGATAATGCAAGAACATGGAGCAAACGTGGCAAGCTTAAAAAGGTTTTATTAAAGTTGATTAACGGAGAAGACCAACCGAGCCATCCCAAAATGCCCCACCAATTTAAGCGCACCCATAATAGTGCCAACAAGAGATATACTACCGTACAAACCAGCCAAAAAGACTGAAAAGCGATTGTTTTACCTTGTTTGAGTGCTAAAGTGCTGGTCAAGCCTATGACAAATAAGAATTGCCAAGAAAGAGGGTTCAAAAACCATTTTCCCTCTATAGGATAAGAAGGGGGAGCAATTTTATAAAATCCGCAAGTAAGATAGAGTATAAACGAGCCCCAAAGCAGCCATTTTGTCTGTTTACAACTCAAATAAAGGATGAAAGGTGCAAAAAACATCAAAACGATATAAAGTGGCAGAATATTATTATAGCCCAATTGATGCCCAAAACTTAAAGTGCTTAAAAATGCGATAACAGGCTCTGTAAAAAAGAGCCCCACATTATTCATCGTTAACAGTTTTTCTGTTCGCCATAAGAAAAAAGCTCCTAAAAACAGGCTTAACGTAACAAAAGTGGTCAAAAGATACGCTCCGTAGAGCTGCAAAGCTCTCTGCCAATATTTTCTGATAATAAAAGCAAAAGGCTTCTGCTGTAACCGCCCATGAAAACTTAACCCCAGCGAAATTCCTGAGAGCAAAACAAAAATCTCTGCAGAATCAGAAAAACCAAAATTTTTATGGGTCATATGCTCATAGAGCGTTCCGGGAATATGGTTGATGAAAATCGTCAATAAAGCTAAAGAACGAAACACATCAATGCGTGTATCACGACAAAAAGGCTGCGTATTATGATCAACAACGGCTTGATATTTCATCAATGGACTCCCACACGTCACAAAGCCCCTAAGTCACATAAAAAAAGTCGTTACGCCCATCACAAATGAGATATGATGAAACTTTAACTTTTAAGAGTCAAGTTTCTTTTTAAGTGTTATTTTTTTTTAAGGCAAAAGGATGAAAAACACTCATGCGTGTATCACGACGAAAAGGTTGTATCGTATACTCAACAACAGCTTGGTATTTCAAACATCTTGTATTTCATATCAATGCACTCCCACACGTCTCCCCTTGAAATCATGGGAAAATAGTGATTACCCTCATCGCAAACAAGCATGAATAGGATGAAACTTTAACTTTTAAGAATCATTTTTTTATAAAAATCAGGGATATGGCATGACACAACAAACAAATAAACCGATTGAATCCCCTCTTTTTCCTCAATTGGTTTTAACCCTCGATATTCGACGCAACACGCCGCACAGTTTTTTGCGTCCCATTTTGCAAACAAAATCCTTTGCATGCGTCATTCTTTACGATTCTGAAAAGCAAAAAGATAATGGCTCTTTTTTACAGCAACAAGCACAAATTTACGCAGAAGATATTCAAAACAATGACGCTGCTCTTCTCATCACTGATGACAGCCGCATTGCAGGACGCATAAAGGCTGATGGTTTGCACATAGAAGATGATCTTAATGCACTTGAAAGCTTTAAAAACCAGCAAAAGGAACAAAAAATCTTAGGCTTTGGCAATCTACGCAATCGCCATAGTGCCATGCTTGCAGCAGAAACAGGTGTTGATTATCTTCTGTTTGGCAAATTAGGAGCTGATAAAAAACCCCATGCGCACCCCCGTAATCTCCAATTAGCTGCGTGGTGGGCAGAGATTATGGAAACCCCTGCCATTATCCAAGCAGGAAGCGATTTTGCAACCTTTGATGAAGCCTTAAAGACTGGATGTGAATTTGTCGCTGTAGAAGAAGTTATTTTGGGGAACGACAATCCTTTAATATTGCTTAAAACAATGCAAGAAAAATGTGAAAACACCCCCTTGTAATGTGGGAGGGGAATTCATAAATTAAGTGTTAACTTTCGTGTTGCCTACATAGAACACACAATGGAACATAAAAAACAGGAGAAAAATTTGTTTCGTTTATTCATAATTTAATCAGATTGCTTCATCACACATTAAAATTCCCCATCATTTAGTCAAATTTTCTCACGTTTCAATCAATTGAATGGAAGGTGACGGTTTTCTTTGTGCATAGTATAAGAAAATGAAATCATAAAATTATTTAAATTCAAATATTTATAAAAATGAACCACTATTTTATATTAAAAGCTAATAATATCGAAAGAATACACACAGTGAAATATAGCGGAACGTTTGAAGACCTTAAAAATATAGTTAAAACAGCTGGATATAAAATCAAAGAAACTAAATCTCTATCACTTAATTCCTCTGGAGGATACCAGATCAAAACCTTCAATGGAGGAATTATTAATTGGTATGAAAATACAGGAACAATCAACTTTCAAGGCAAAGAAAATATAAAACAGAAGTTAAGAGAAGACTTAGCAAAGCATATAGAAGAAAAATCACAAACCTTTTCCCCCAAAACGGCTTTCAATACCTCAAATAAAAAAATTTTTATCGTTCATGGTCATGACCACGTTGCCCTAAAGCAACTTACATCTATTCTTAATGATCTTAATCTTGAACCATACATTTTACAAAATACTGGCGGGAATGGCTTAACCATCATTGAAGCTTTAGAACAAGGAATTTGTAATGATTTCATAAAATTCGGTATTGTGCTGCTTACTCCCGATGATATAGGTTATGCCAAATCTAAAGGTAAAAAAACAGCACAGCCCCGTGCGCGACAAAACGTTATTTTCGAGATGGGAATGTTGATGAATGCACTTTCTCGCAAAAATGTCGCTATTCTAATAAAACAAGAACTTGAACTCCCTTCAGATATTCATGGAATTATATACATTCCTTTTAAGAAACACGTAAAAGAAACACTTAAAGATCTTTCTTATCGACTATGTGAAGCCGGCTTCAATTTAGATGCAAAAAAAGTTTCTCATGCATCACGTTAAATTTGAATAACACTTATCTTTAGTTTTTAAAACGCACGCCCCCCCAAAAAAACCATGGCACTCCACCGCATCTCATAGCCCCCCCACGTTCTTTAAAGACAAAGAAACAGTCGCCCCCTGCTCTTCTTCAATAGCCAAGCGGTGGTGCAAATTTTAATAAAGAAACCGCTTGTGAATTCATTACCGTGGAAAAAATCATTTTAGACCTTTTGATAAAGGCGGCTTTGATATCATGTTTTTGGTTATCGTTTCAGAGAGGTTAAAAGGCGGATAGGCTCTCATTAAAAAACTATCTTTTATTGTAAATTGTCTCAAATTCCTTTATGAATCAAAAGGTCTCTTGGTCGCATATGCAACGATCAAGAGGGCTCTAAAGCCTGAAAACTCAAACATGAATTGATCCGGCTTTGCGGGTGTCCTGAAATTCCGGGAGTTTTTGCTCTGTCCAGGTGCTTACCAGCACTAAAAGCAAAAAGGCTGACTAGAACTCAGTATTTTCAAGCTCCCGGAATACCCATGCGAGGGCGCTCGCAACCGGCGGGAGGGTAAAATGCAAACCAACAAGCTTAATTAACGACATTTTCATTGGCAAAGAAAACACACTATATCACTTACCCGCGCAAACAATCTCCAGTAAGAAAAATAGTTATGCTTTATTACTTGCATCAAAATTACTTGCATCAAAACCACACGGACTCTCATTAAAAACTATTTGTTATTGCCAACCTCCTGAAATTCCTTTATGAGTTAAAAGGTGTCTTGGTCGCATACGCAACGACCAATAGGGATCTAAAAACCCGAAACCTAAACATGAATTTACCCCACTCTGTGGGTATCCCGGAATTCCGGGAGATTTTGCTATGTCCAAGTGCTTACCAGCACTAAAAGCAAAATGCTGATTTAGGTTCAGTGTTTTTAGACTCCCGGAATACTTATGCGAGGGCGCTCGCAACCGGTGGGGAAAAATGCAAAATCAAAATCTTAATATTGATCTTTTTGTTGGCAAAAAAATTCGCTTGAGACGAAAAAGGCTAAAGATGTCTCAAACAACTTTAGGAAACGCTTTAGGAATAAGTTTCCAACAAGTTCAAAAATATGAAAAAGGCTTAAATCGTGTAAGCGCAGGGCGTTTAATGGAAATTTCTGATATCCTCAATGTTCCGATTTCCTTTTTTTATGCGGATATCATCACAAAACAACATGCCCTCTCCTCTCACGATGAAGTCATCTCGAACACAGAAGAATACCAACTGCTCAAAAAATTTAGAGTTTTGACCACGATAAAAAAGAGAGCTATTTTGCAGTTACTTTCTGATGAGAATACAAGCTAAAATCATGCGATAGCGCACACTACGCTCTATTCAAAGTCACCCCTTTTGTGAACGCTTTATATTGCTTGCATCAAAAAACACGCTGCCTTTCGCTTTACAAACCCTATACGTTAAGAAACGCTCTTTTTTATTACCATTCCCCTAAAAATTACTTTATGAATTGAGAGATGTTTTGATTGCATACACAACAGTAAGGAGAGCTCTAAAGCCTGAAAACTCAAACATGAATTGACCCACTTTGCGGGTGTCCTGAAATTCCGGGAGATTTTGCTCTGTCCAGGTTCTTGTCCGCACTAAAAGCAAAATGCTGATTTAGGTTCAGTACTTTTAACTCCCGGAATACGCATGAGAAGGCGCGCGCACTTGGTGGGGAACAATGCAAACCAACAAGCTTAATTAACGACATTTTCATTGGCAAAGAAAACACACTATATCATTTACCCGCGCAAACAATCTCCAGTAAGAAAAATAGTTATGCTTTATTACTTGCATCAAAATTACTTGCATCAAAACCACACGGACTCTCATTAAAAACTATTTTTTATTGCCAACCTCCTGAAATTCCTTTATGAATTAAAACATGTTTTGGTCGCATACGCAACGACCAAAAGGGGCCTTGAAAACCCTAAGTTCTAGCGTAAAGATGAATCCACTTTGTGGGTATCCCGGAATTCCGGGAGTTTTTGCTATGTCCAGGTGTGTTTCCGCACTAAAAGCAAAAAGGCTGACTAGAACTCAGTATTTTCAAGCTCCCGGAATACTTATGCGAGGGCGCTCGCAACCGGTGGGGACAATGCAATCTCAAAATCTTAATATTGATCTTCTGGTCGGCAAAAGAATTCGCTTAAGACGAAAAAGGCTAAAGATGTCTCAAACAACTTTAGGAAACGCTTTAGGAATAAGCTTCCAACAAGTTCAAAAATATGAAAAAGGCTTAAATCGTGTAAGCGCAGGGCGTTTAATGGAAATTTCTGATATCCTCAATGTTCCGATTTCCTTTTTTTATGCGGATATCATCACAAAACAACATGCCCTCTCCTCTCACGATGAAATCATCTCGAACACAGAAGAATATCTGCTGCTTAAAAGATTTAGAACGCTCACCACTGTAAAAAGGAAAGCCTTTTTACAACTCATCATGGATGAACATGCAAGCTAACATCATTCGATAGCGGCGCAAAACACGCTCTGTTCAAAGCCTCTCTCAATGTGGTTATTTTATTGCTTTCACGCAAAACACATCACCTTTCATTAAAAAAGCTGTTTTTTATTGTAAATTTTCTGAAATCACTTTACACATTAAAAGGTGTCTTGGTCGCGTACGCAACGACCAATAGGGATTCAAAAACCCGAAAACTCAAACATGAATTTATCCCACTCTGTGGGTATCCCGGGATTCCGGGAGTTTTTGCCATGTCCAGGTGCTTACCAGCACTAAAAGCAAAAAAGCTGATTTGAGTTCAGTATTTTTGACTCCCGGAATACTCATGCGAGGGCGCTCGCAACCGGCGGGAGGGTAAAATGCAAATCAACAATCTTAATATTGATCTTTTTGTCGGCAAGAAAATTCGCTTGAGACGACAAATGCTCAAAATGTCTCAAACAACTTTAGGAAACGCTTTAGGAATAAGCTTCCAACAAATTCAAAAATATGAAAAAGGCTTAAATCGTGTCAGCGCGGGACGTTTAATGGAAATTTCTGATATTTTGACTGTTCCGATTTCTTTTTTTTTATGCGGATATCATGCCAAAACGACAGCCCCACCATGATGAAACTATCTCCAGTAGAGAAGAATACCTGCTGCTTAAAAGATTTAGAACGCTCACTTCGATAAAACAAAGAGCCATTTTACAATTACTCTCTGAACCCAATGAAAGCTTTTAATATCACGTGAATACGACAGGCTCTGTTTACCCTACAGACTCTGTGCATCTGCATACATCACAAACATCCCCGCAAAGAGCAGCGCTTGAAAATTTATTGGATCAATCTGCAGGAGCACCCCATGCAATCATTTGACTTTGTCTGTTAAGCATAAGTTTTAAATACCATGAAAGATGATGGCAGTTTTTTAAATAATGTGTAAATATTGATAAATAAATACTTGCTGAGATACCGATACGTGATAGTATAACGATAGAAAAGGTTCTTGTCTTATCTTGTGCAAGAACTTTCTTAAGAAAAAACGAGTCAGAAAAAAGAAAAATGATAGAGGGGGGAATGAAGATTTTAAAATATTTATTTCTGTCACAACTTTTGTTAGTGGCTGGTTGTGCATCTCCAGGGAACTATGTATCAAATTATGTTGATGAAAATCTTGCGGCGGAGAAGAGGGTGGGGGATTTAAAAGTATACGATTTTTCTAACGATGTCAAAAGATCTTTACCAATCAATCCAACCACACTTCTCCTCTTATCAAAGTGATACAATAGACAACTTTACGCCTTTATTTATCGATCTGTTGCGGCGAACGGGATAGAATGTGATTTATACAGATCAACCCCAAAAGCAGCAAAACATGGGTGTGGGGTTGTTTTACACACGAACACCAAAGGATGATGGACATATAATTTCTGTGCTTCAGTATGATTGGTCGGGAGAACCAAATTATTATCTACGTATTTATCAGAATAAATAAACCCGCTCTTTGAAGATGGACATTCTCTCTATTTCGAACATAAAGACTTAAAATTTTTTGCAAAAGATAAAGAAATTTGCACCTCATTTTAACGGATCTAACAAGTGCTCCTACACGCTCTCTTTTTCTCAACATTTCGCATTTTTCATAAGCAATTCGTCACATATTTTAAAAAGTAGCCTCATCATAGACGCTTTTTTATTTTAAAGTTATAGATATTTATTAAGAGAAGATAACCTCTCTGGATCATTCATTCTTGTTGTTTAAAATAGCACTGTTTAAAATAGTCTGGTTCTGATCAACGTTGATGCTATTTTTATAAAGGGGCCTAAACCTCCCTTAACGGAAATGAAAAATAAGAAAGCCATGGGATTCGGCTTGTAATGATGAAAAAAAAATGTGAAAATTCTGTTTGGTAATGAGGAGGAGAAATCGATGATCAAAAGAAGTGTTCAACTGCTTATCCTAGGAATGATAGGGCTTGCAAGTTCTGTTTTAAATTCTGCTGGAAACACTGATGAACTCTCAGATTTTGAACACTCTTTCAATACAATTCAAGAATCTTCAACCCCAGAAGAACCTTTTCAGCCCTTAAAAGCTGGAGACTATGACCAAGCTTATGACTATTACATTCAAGGCTATTATTTAAAAGCTTTTCGTGAAGCCCTCCGCCGTGCTGAAAAAAATGATCCTTTTGCGCAAACGCTTCTTGCCCGAATTTATATGGAAGGATGCGCTGTTCCCGTTGACGGGGCGCGGGCTGCTTTATGGTTTGAACGTGCAGCAAAACAAGGGGAACCCCAAGCCCAACTGCGCTATGGGCTTATGCTCTTTGATGGTAATTTTGTAAAACAAAATCAAGAACTTGGTGAACAGTTTATTCGAAAATCTGTCAACGCAGGTGTTAAGGAAGCCTATTTTTATTATGGACAACTTCTTCTTTATAAAGCCTCCCAGGAAAAACAAACTCTCCCCGGCGTCTCTTCTCAAAGCCGTGAAAATGAAGCCATCGAGCAAGCTTTAAAATGGCACTTAAAAGGGGCTGCTCTTGGGGATGCAGAAGCTGCTTTTGCAGCGGCAAAAATTCTTTCCTTAGGCACTTTAAATCGACCAAAGGATGAGCGTAATGCCCGCAAACTGCTGGAAGTTGCAGCTCAAAACAACCACTTAAAAGCGCAACTTCATTTAGCACAATGGCTTATACAGGGACGCGGAGGAGAAAAAGATTTTGACCGTGCTTTTCATTTGCTGCTTCACAATGCCACCCACATGGTCGCCCCAGCACAAATTTCCCTTGCAAGACTTTATCGAGACGGTATCGGAACAAAAGGCGATACGATCATGGCAGCAGCATGGTATCTGCTTGCAAAGGAGGCAAAAATGCAAGCTCCTGATCTTGAAATAATGCTCCAAGGTATGGACAATACACAACGAGAAAAGGCGCAAAAAGAAGCCATAAAGCTCCTTCCTGTTTTTTAAAAAGCACTTAACAAACTTAAATTTTGCTTAGCACAAATTTCTCTCAAAAAGGCTTTATCAAAAGAATAAACAAAATGATACTTCAAGACACAGAAGGCAACAGGCACAAGAACACCGCCATGCTCTATACCAACAACGCCATGCTCTAGCGGCTAAAGAAGGCAAAAGCCCCTGATCTTGAAAGAATGCTCCCCCTCTATCCCTTCTTTACTTCATACCCCTGCTTTGCTTCATAAAAGTACAAGCTCACACTATCATAGGCTTTGCCAATCCTCAATATTGTAGAATCCTTTAACCCTTAAGAAAATTCATAAAACACATTTTTATTTTTATAAAAACGCTTGAGAAAAATGCTATTCTTTGCTTCAAAGAGATAAAGTTGATAGAAATTCCGGGAGTTTTTGCTCTGTCCAGGTGCTTGTCCGTACTAAAAGCAAAAAAGGCTGATTAGGTTTCAGTATTTTCAAGCTCCCGGAATACGCATAAAAGGGCGCTCGCACTTGGCGGGGACAATGTAATCTAACGCATGTGATAGTGCACACCACACTCTCGATAATGCGATACGCGTTGTTCAAAGCCATACTCCCTCGATATGAATGCTTTATATTACTTTCATAAAAAAACACCACCTCTCATAAAACTGTTTTTTATTGCCAATTTCCTGAAATTCCTTTATGAGTTAAAAGGTGTTTTGGTCGCATACGCAACGACCAAGAGGGAACTGAAAATCCTAAAACCCTAGCGTAAAAATAAACCCACTTTGTGGGTATCCCGGAATTCCGGGAGATTTTGCTATGTCCAGGTGCTTGTCCGCACTAAAAGCAAGATGCTGACTAGGGTTCAGTGTTTTCAGACTCCCGGAATACTTATGCGAGGGCGCTCGCAACCGGCGGGAGGGTGAAATGCAATCTCAAAATCTTAATATTGATCTTTTGGTCGGCAAAAAAATTCGCTTAAGACGACAAATGCTAAAAATGTCTCAAACAACTTTAGGGCACGCTTTAGGTGTAAGCTTTCAACAAATTCAAAAATACGAAAAAGGCTTAAATCGTGTCAGCGCAGGGCGGTTAATGCAAATTTCCGATATTTTGAATGTTCCGATTTCCTTTTTTTATGCGGATATCATCACAAAACAACAGCCTCCACACCATCACGATGAAGTCATCTCCAGCACAGAGGAATACCTGTTGCTCAAAAGGTTTAGAACGCTTACCTCGATAAAACAAAGAGCCATTCTACATCTTATCATGGATGAGAATGCAAGCTAATACCACGCACGAGCGCACCACATTCTCTATAAAGCGATACGCGCTGTTCAAAGCCATACTCCCTCGATATGAATGCTTTATATTTCTTTCATAAAAAAGCACACCGCTTCTTATTCAAAAAACTGTTTTTTATTGCCAATTTCCTGAAATTCCTTTATGAGTTAAAAGGTGTTTTGGTCGCATACGCAACGACCAATAGGGATTCAAAAACCCGAAACCTCGTACATTAATTTGTCCCACTCTGTGGGTATCCCGGAATTCCGGGAGTTTTTGCTATGTCCAGGTGCTGTCCCAGCACTAAAAGCAAAAAAGCTGATTCGAGGTCAGTATTTTTGACTCCCGGAATACTCGTGCGAGGGCGCTCGCAACCGGCGGGAGGGTAAAATGCAATCTCAAAATCTTAATATTGATCTTTTGGTCGGCAAAAAAATTCGCTTAAGACGACAAATGCTAAAAATGTCTCAAACAACTTTAGGGCACGCTTTAGGTGTAAGCTTTCAACAAATTCAAAAATACGAAAAAGGCTTAAATCGTGTCAGCGCAGGGCGGTTAATGCAAATTTCCGATATTTTGAATGTTCCGATTTCCTTTTTTTATGCGGATATCATCACAAAACAACAGCCTCCACACCATCACGATGAAGTCATCTCCAGCACAGAGGAATACCTGTTGCTCAAAAGGTTTAGAACGCTTACCTCGATAAACAAAGAGCCATTCTACAGCTTATCATGGATGAGAATGCAAGCTAACACCACGCACGAGCGCACCACATTCTCTATAAAGCGATACGCGCTGTTCAAAGCCATACTCCCTCGATATGAATGCTTTATATTTCTTTCATAAAAAAGCACACCGCTTCTTATTCAAAAAACTGTTTTTTATTGCCAATTTCCTGAAATTCCTTTATGAGTTAAAGGGTGTTTTGGTCGCATACGCAACGACCAATAGGGCTCTAAAACCCGAAAACTCGTACATTAATTTGTCCCACTTTGTGGGTATCCCGGAATTCCGGGAGATTTTGCTATGTCCAGGTGCTGTCCCAGCGCTAAAAGCAAAATGCTGATTCGAGTTCAGTGTTTTAGACTCCCGGAATACTTATGCGAGGGCGCTCGCAACCGGCGGGAGGGTGAAATGCAATCTCAAAATCTTAATATTGATCTTTTGGTCGGCAAAAAAATTCGCTTAAGACGACAAATGCTAAAAATGTCTCAAACAACTTTAGGGCACGCTTTAGGTGTAAGCTTTCAACAAATTCAAAAATACGAAAAAGGCTTAAATCGTGTCAGCGCAGGGCGGTTAATGCAAATTTCCGATATTTTGAATGTTCCGATTTCCTTTTTTTATGCGGATATCATCACAAAACAACAGCCTCCACACCATCACGATGAAGTCATCTCCAGCACAGAGGAATACCTGTTGCTCAAAAGGTTTAGAACGCTTACCTCGATAAAACAAAGAGCCATTCTACATCTTATCATGGATGAGAATGCAAGCTAATACCACGCACGAGCGCACCACATTCTCTATAAAGCGATACGCGCTGTTCAAAGCCATACTCCCTCGATATGAATGCTTTATATTTCTTTCATAAAAAAGCACACCGCTTCTTATTCAAAAAGCTATTTTTTATTGTCAATTTCCTGAAATTCCTTTATGAGTTAAAAGGTGTTTTGGTCGCATACGCAACGACCAAGAGGGTCTTGAAAGCCCGAAAATCTAAGCATGAATTTACCCCACTCTGTGGGTATCCCGGAATTCCGGGAGTTTTTGCTATGTCCAGGTGCGTCTTCGCACTAAAAGCAAAAAAAGCTGATTAGGTTTCAGTACTTTCAAGCTCCCGGAATACTTATGCGAGGGCGCTCGCAACCGGCGGGAGGGTAAAATGCAATCTCAAAATCTTAATATTGATCTTTTTGTTGGCAAAAAAATTCGCTTGAGACGACAAATGCTAAAAATGTCTCAAACAACTTTAGGGCATGCTCTAGGTGTAAGCTTTCAACAAATTCAAAAATACGAAAAAGGCTTAAATCGTGTCAGCGCGGGGCGGTTAATGCAAATTTCCGATATCCTCAATGTCTCGATTTCCTTTTTTTATGCGGATATCATCACAAAACAACAGCCTCCACACCATCACGATGAAGTTATTTCGAATACTGAAGAATACCTGTTGCTCAAAAGATTTAGAACGCTCACCTCGATAAAACAAAGAGCCATTCTACAGCTTATCATGGATGAGAATGCAAGCTAACACCACGCACGAGCGCACCACATTCTCTATAACGCGATACGCGCTATAAGGTGCTACACGCTCTGTTCTTAACAGACCTCATACACCTTTAAAGGACACAAAGCCCCTTCCCAATCCAATTTTTCAGCAATCAAGCTTCTCAGAACAAAACTCCGCTTTCCGTTTCATGGGGTTGATTTCACAAGATTATTCGGACAAGTTTCCCCACACAATATCCACGCGTCATTCTCATAAAAACGCCTCATAGATTTACAGAACTTCTCTCATCCGTCTCAATGAGATTTTACAACACCAACAGGATAAATTTCCCCCAAATCCTCAAAAATCTCAAAAATTTTTGTGCAAATTTTTAAAAAGCTTGCGTCTTGGCACTTTTTATGGTCTTGCAAAGAACTGAAAAGCAAGAATACATCAAGGTCCTTTTTGTCCTTAAGCTTTTCTCTGCAAAGCTCATAAGAAAACTTATGAGAGAACCCCATGAGAAAATTCATGGTAAGACAGATGAAAAGTACACAAAGACCATGAGGGAACCGCAAAACGAATAAAAGGTTTTGAATCTAAAAACAACAAAAGAGTTCACTGTTAAGGCAGCAAAGAAAAGCGCCATAGGGACAAAGTAAGAGAACTCTTTTTGCAAGAAGAGAATTGGATAGAAACGATGAAAATTAATGGCAATGAAATTCG
The DNA here is from genome assembly GCF_000196435.1 of Bartonella tribocorum CIP 105476. Lineage (NCBI taxonomy): Bacteria > Pseudomonadati > Pseudomonadota > Alphaproteobacteria > Hyphomicrobiales > Bartonellaceae > Bartonella > Bartonella tribocorum. The sequence goes on from NC_010161.1 coordinate 2,343,849, forward strand.
CCCCGGGAATGTGATAGAGCATCAAGGAAGCTTGTGGGTTGCTGTCAAATGTAATGCCGTTAAACCTGGAAAAGGTGGTGCATTTAATCAGGTTGAACTAAAAAATTTACTGGATGGTACAAAACTCAATGAACGCTTTCGTGCCGCTGAAACGGTTGAAAGGGTCCGCCTTGAACAAAAAGATTTTACCTTTCTTTATCAACAAGGGGATGCTTTGGTTTTTATGGATTCAGAGTCGTATGAACAGCTTGAACTCCAAAAAGACTTTGTTGGTGAACGTGCTGCTTTCTTGCAAGATGGGATGACTGTCACAGTTGAACTTTATCAAGAAAAGCCTATCGGCATCTCCCTACCTGATCAAGTTGCTGTCACGATTGTCGAAGCCGATCCGGCTCTTAAAGGACAAACGGTGACCTCCTCTTATAAACCCGCCATTCTTGAAAACGGGATTCGTATTCTTGTGCCCCCTTTTATGAATGCCGGTGAGCGTATCATTGTCGACACCAACGAGTTGATTTATTTGCGTCGTGCAAATGAAAAAGATAAATAAAGGAATAAAAAATGGCCCATTCTGCAATCATGAATGTCATGGTGCAAGCTGCCATGAAAGCAGGACGCTCGTTGGTGCGTGATTACGGTGAAGTGCAAAATTTGCAAGTGTCCTTAAAAGGACCAGCCGATTACGTCAGCCAAGCCGATCGCAAAGCGGAAAAAATTATTTTCAACGAATTAAGCAAAGCACGCCCCAAATTTGGTTTTCTGATGGAAGAATCTGAGGAAATCGTTGGAGAAGATTCACAACATCGTTTTATTGTTGACCCTTTAGATGGCACCACAAATTTTCTCCATGGCATTCCTTTTTTTGCTGTTTCCATTGCTTTAGAAAGCCAAGGCAAAATCGTTGCAGCTGTCATTTACAACCCCGTGAATGATGAGCTCTTTACCGCAGAACGCGGCAGTGGTGCTTTTTTCAACGACCGGCGCTGTCGCGTTTCCGCACGGAAAAGATTAGAAGATTGTGTCATTGCCACCGGCATGCCTCATTTTGGACGCCCAGGTCATGGAACCTACCTTATTGAATTACGCAATATGATGATGGAAGTTGCTGGACTTCGCCGTTTTGGTGCTGCGGCGCTTGATTTAGCCTATGTTGCTGCTGGAAGAACTGATGGCTATTGGGAAGACAACCTGCAAATTTGGGATATGGCTGCTGGAATATTGATGGTTCGCGAAGCCGGTGGTTTTGTCACCGATAAAGAAGGGGGGGATGATATCTTCCGCAAAAAGAACATCATCGCTGGCAACGAACACATTCGCACCAAGTTAGAAAAAGTTCTCAAAAAAGGCATTTAGCTCTCAAAAAAAATCTTAAAACCACCAGATTACGTCAACCAAACCGATCACAAAGTAGAAAAAATTATTTTCAATTAACTAAGCAAAGTGCGCCCTAAATTTGGTTTTCTGATGGAAGAGTCTGAGGAAATCGTTGGAGAAGATTCGCAACATCGTTTTATTGTTGACCCTTTAGATGGCACCACAAATTTTCTCCATGGCATTCCTTTTTTTGCTGTTTCCATTGCTTTAGAAAGCCAAAGCAAAATCGTTGCAGCTGTCATTTACAACCCCGTAAATGATGAACTTTTTACCGCAGAACGGGGCAGTGGTGCTTTTTTCAACGACCGGCGCTGTCGCGTGTCCGCACGGAAAAGATTAGAAGATTTGTGTCATTGCCACCGGCATGCCTCATTTTGGACGCCCAGGTCATGGAACCTACCTTATTGAATTACGCAATATGATGATGGAAGTTGCTGGACTTCGCCGTTTTGGTGCTGCGGCGCTTGATTTAGCCTATGTTGCTGCTGGAAGAACTGATGGCTATTGGGAAGACAACCTGCAAATTTGCAATAGAACGCCCCGCATACAAATAGTTCACAAAACCATCACCAACGATCAAGCCCCTATAAACCCCTAAAGATACAATGACAGCCTAGCCAATATTATTGACACTGTTGTTCCCCTCAATTCCCCTACAAACAAACCAGAAAACAAAAAGCACCACCACAACAAAACGCTCTCAAAAACAATAAATATACCTGCTGCAAAAACCCGCCCCTACTCTTCTTAAGAAATCACCCTTACGCTGCCGAAAAAAGATTGCCTCCAAAAACCTACCCTCTCCTCTCCCATAAGAACTGTCACATATGCCTCTCACTGCTTTTCACCCCTACATAGCAACAGAAACTTCAGCAAATCCATTACACTCCACCCTCCCCCTTCATTTAACCATTATTTTAGATAATCTATGTAATGCCCACGAGATTTATAGTAACAAAAATCCTTATTCTCAAAAACCGCAGCCTGCATTTTACTTGCAACCTGTTGTTGATCCTCTTTAATAACCTCTTCGAGTTTCTTTACCTTCTCATCACCGAAGATAATTTTTAATTTTTCTTGTGAATTTCCTATTTCGACAAGCATTTTCCAAAAGATCCATTGATTATCACATTTCTTATTTGACACCTTCATCCATTCTCTGGCTCCTAATTTGTAAGCTTTTTCAAATGTCGGAGTCTCTTTAGCAATACGTAACCCCTTTTTCTTTTCTTTATCTCTCTCTTTACAAGTATCGATTTCATATCTAACCGTAGAGTAACGACAATTTTCATCAAAGGCCATATATCCTTCTTTCACCGTATCAATAAGCTGCTTATAGTAAATAAAAGTCTCTCTCGCCTTCTTATAATCACTGGAAATATCATATAATAATGACAGAAGTTCTCTTTTATAAATGCATAGTAATTCAGAATCCCCCGGCATATTATAATACCAGCACGGCAGGATCTCTTCTAGCGTTTCATATTCCGTATATTTGGGTAGGTCTTTATAATAGATTTCCATAGATGCTAGCTCTTCATAGCACCCTGAAGCTTTATCTTTTTGTTGCTGTTCATATTCAGCTTTAAGCATATCATCAACCACATATAAACACCAATGAAGCAACAACGTCGTAGGCTTATATCGCTTTTTTCTCGTAAAAGGATCCACAAACTCTCGTAATTTGATACCATTCTGTCTCATTAACCTTACAACTTTACGATAAATTTTCTTAAAAATTGGGCACATCATTAATTCATTTATTCTTTCAGTGTGCTCAGCAGTGAGTTCTTTTGTCAGCGCTTCACCATACAAAAACCACGCTTCTCCATACCCTTGCATACAAATATCTTTTATCATCAAAGGCCATTGTCCTTTAGATTCAGAAAAGTCTCCAGGACTTTTTATCTCCAGTATACTCCTCTCCCAATATCTTACTTCTTCATCCCATTGTTTAATCCATTCTTGTGGTATTTTTCGTGTTTTTTGAAAAAGCCTTTGCTCCCATTGTGCAATAATATTTCGATATATCGCGCACTCTCGATCTTTCAGCTGCAGAAATTGCTCACATTGCTCAAGTTGTTCACTTAATTGCTTTTTTTGATGATTTGCTAACCAAAGATTATAAATTATAATTCCTGCTATGATTATTCCTACTATAACTATGAAAGTATCGTAATCACCCATCCTCGCTCCTTTTTCTCCTCACCGACATTTCACACAGCTCTCTTATCGACTCCTCGATATTGTATCAATATGTATATAACGGATTCAAAGTTTTCTATATATTCTGCGTTAACAAAAATAGCATACAAAATATAGATAATAATATTGATAAATACAAACAATTCGTATTTTAATTATACTATTCTTGTGCTTTATACGCTTTAAAGAAAAGCTTTATAACTCTTAAAATGAACTTCCCCGATAGAGTGGTTCAAAGTACTCAAAAGCCTAACACAGCAAAACATGGCTGCGTGCTCTCTTAGCTCTGTTTTGCAAAATCGATAAAAAGCATTTCTCAACCCATTTATCGGCTCTTTTTCCATAAGCCGGCACCATCACACATTTTGCCACCCTCCAATGTTGCTACAACCCTTAAAACTTGAGAGGATTCATAAGAAGCATTGTTCTTTCTCAAGTGTTTTACGCCATACAAACTTCCCTACTTTTTACATGCAAGAGACATGATTTTAATTGATTCACCATCATAGGTTTAAAATAAGAAAATCCTATGATTTTAGAAGCTCTCATCCAACGTGGAAAACAATGAATTATCCTTATAAATCAACGTGAAGACAGTTATAAAGAGAGCGATCCCATTCAATTCATAGCTGGTCTATTAATGGTTTTATAGAGTTGTTTACCTAAGAGAGCGCGTGCTTTTTCTACTGCTTGTAAATCAACATTTAATCCCAAAGCAGCCGCATGTTTGAGACAAATATTAAGACGATTAAGAGCTCTATTAGCTGTTGCTGCTTTTGTATGCCAAATGGGAGCAAAGGTATCACGTATCTCTGTTTGTGTAATTTCTGAAATGGGCAAACATCCTAATTTAGGGAGAATATGAAGTTGTAAAGGCGAAAACCAATCTCCATTTTTCCCATCTCTTTTTAATTCAGCTTTACGGCTTTCAAAAGTATCCAAAGCAATATCTTTTAAATAATGGAGACCGCTTATTGCCTCACGCTTTTGTTTTTCACGTTCTTTAATGGGGTCACGCCCTTCACGCAAAACAGAACGCCACCCAGTTGCCAATTCACGGGCTTGTTTTAAAGAGAAATGTCTCAAAGCGCACCCAATCCCATTTCACGACGGCGCCCGTGAAGGGTATAACGATAAATCCATTGAGCACCTCTATCTTTACGTTTATGAAGAAGCAAACCGGCACCATCACACACTTTACCAGCCCGTGGGTATTGCGATACAGCTCTTGGCATTTGAGAGCGTTCATAAGAACCATTTTTAGTCTTTTCTTATACAAATTTGACCCACACAATCCTCCCGCTTTTGACGTGCAAGCAAGTGATGTTGATTGATTCAAGATAAACAGATTTGAAATAAGAGAATCTTACGATATTCGGGACTCTCATTCGATATGAATAAGGCTGAATTATCTATATAAATTAATGCGTTGTCAATGAATAAAGATTAACTTGGCATCGTTTTATATTCTACATAAAGAAAGCATTTTTATAAAGATGCTCCCTTTCAAGTAGAAAAAAGCACAACCAGAATTCAAAAAGAAAAACGCCTCAATTTTTGCCCCTCTTTTTTATCTTAATTCTTGCCTCTCTTTTTCCCATGAGCCCTTAAATGATCATCCTCTGCTTGTAAAAATGGTATTCCCCCCAATTACTGCTCTTGCATTAAGAACCCTTATTCGGGTGAAAATTGCAATTTTGCAAGATAAGCATAAACACCATTTTTTGCCACAAGTTCTGCATGGGTTCCTTCTTCCACAAGAGCGCCTTTATCCATCACGAGAATACGATCCGCTTTTAAAATGGTTGCCAAACGGTGCGCAATCACCAATGTTGTACGGTTTTGCATCAAACCTTCTAAGGCTTCTTGCACAAGTTTTTCACTTTTTGCATCTAAAGCAGATGTCGCTTCATCAAGCAGCAAGAGCGGTGCATTTCTTAAAATCGCCCGTGCAATACCAATGCGCTGTTTTTGCCCCCCAGAAAGCATGATCCCACGTTCTCCAACTTGTGTCTCCAAGCCATCAGGCAAAGTTTCAATAAATTCAAAGGCATTGGCTGCTTTAGCAGCCGCAATAATTTCCTCTTCCAGGGCATTTTCAGTCCCAAAAACAATATTATCGCGCAATGTACCATCAAAAATAGCAACATCTTGCGGAACATAAGAGATTGCACCACGTAAATCTTGCAGAGAAAGGCGATCAATTTCCAGACCATCCAACCGAATTTTTCCACTTGTTGGGTCATAAAAACGCAGGATTAAAGAAAAAATGGTACTTTTCCCCGCCCCTGAAGCACCAACAAAAGCAACTGTTTCACCGGCGTTGATAGAAAAGGAAAGCGAGCGTAAAATCTTCTCTTGTGGTCGAGAAGGATAGGTAAAATCAACATGATCAAAAATAAGTTCGCCTCGAACAGGGCGCTCCAATGATAAAGGATTTTTAGGTGCTAAAATCATAGGTTTTTCCTGCAACAATTCGGCCAATCGTTCAGCCGCACCTGCTGCTTGAATGAGTTCTGCCCCCAGTTCTGATAATTGCGCAAAGGTTGAGGCTCCAAAAACGGCATAAAGGACAAATTGCCCTAATGTCCCCCCTGTCATCGTCCCATTCAAAACATCATGCGATCCAATCCACAAAACAGCCACCACACTGCTAAAAACCAAAAAAATCGCAAAACCAGTAAAAAAGGAACGCAAAATTACAGAAGCCCGTGCTGTCTGAAAGGCGCGTTCTATCATCCGTGAAAAACGTGTCGCAACAAATTTTTCAGCGGTAAAAGCTTGTACCGTACGAATAGCGCTAACCTGTTCTGTTGCAACAGCATTAGCATCGGCGACACGATCTTGCGCCGCGCGTGTGCGTGTACGTACCCTGCGTCCAAAAGCCACCAAAGGAATTGCCACAACAGGAATAGCAGCCAGAACCAGCAAAGATAATTTAGCATTGGTGATCACCATCATCACGACAGCCCCGATCACGATAATCAACTGACGCAACGCGGTAGAAGCTGTCGAGCCAACAGCCAGTTTTATTTGTGTCGTATCTGTTAGAAGTCTTGAAACAATCTCGCCTGAATGCGACCGATCAAAAAAAGCTGGCGAAAGTTTCATAATATGGATAAACACATCCCGTCGTAAATCGGCAACAATCCGTTCTCCCAAGGTGATGACACAATAATAACGGCAAGCTGAAGAAAAGGCGAGAATCAAGGCTAATAAAAACAAAATGCCAAAGTAAAAATTGATATGTCCATGGCTTGAGCGAGAAAATCCATGATCAAACATTTGGCGGATCGCTATGGGTAAAGCTAATGTGACAAGAGCTGCAACAGACAAAGCAAGAAAGGCAAAGATAAACAACCAACGATAGCGCAAAAGATAAGGAACAAAAATGGCAAGCGAAGAAAAGGAAGATTTCTCAAGAGAGGATTTTGTAGATTTTTCTGAATGACGATATAATTTCATAAAACTTCGCTCACTATATTAAAGGATTTATAAAACTATTAAAGGATTTATAAAACTTGACAAAATGATGTATCTTGAACACTTGTTTTTTAATGCGTGCTCAGCTATAGGAATAGATACTTTAATCAATGTATCAAAAAGACAAAGGAAGCGCACTTAAAAAATCGAGTAAGTGTTCTTTCATTCTGTAAACGTAAAAGGTTTGACGCATGAAAGCGAATATTCATCCTAACTATCACAAAATTACCGTTGTTATGACGGATGGAACTCAATATACAACGCGCTCCACTTGGGGAAAAGAAGGGGATACGCTCAATCTAGATATTGATCCAAGAACACATCCAGCATGGACAGGTGGGTCCCAGACACTTGTAGACCGTGGCGGTCGCCTTTCTAAGTTCAAAAATCGTTTTGGCAATATTGGTATGTAAAAACCTCATTCTCATGGGGCACAAAGATTTTAAACCAAACGATTGCCTCATTAGAGTTATGAGGCTTTTTTTGTGCTGTAATGGAGTGCACTTTAAAGAGTGATTTAAAAACGCATCCAACAGAAATAGATCGGTCTCAACCCCTTATAAATCGTGGTGGTTGCGTTTTTTTTAATTCAAAAATCATTTTGTGATATAGCTATATCAAGAGCACCTAAAATACGCCTTAGTGGCTAAATATAGGTGTTTTTTCCCCTTATAGCGTATCAGTTTTGTAGAAGGCTTTGAACCCTTTATATTTAAATCAAAAAATCATAATTGGATTATATTGCATAAAGATGCTTTCTCATTTTTCCATTTAGCACACGATAACATACCATTGAGTCCCCCTAAGAAGCTTTCCTCTTATATCATGACTTCATAAGCCGCGTGAAAAAGACAAAACAAGCCGTTTGGGTGTCTTAAGGTCAAGGACGCAGTGAGTCCACCCTACAAGACTTCCGCCCTACAAGATTTCCATTGTGCTTAAGGACCAAGGTTTGTTATAGTTCCTTCATTAAATGCAGCTCTAATGTCATGATTTTTGAGAACAATTCTTAAGAATTTGAGAGACTGCCTGCCTCTCATTTTGATTTATACACAACCAAAGTGCGCTCTCTTTATTCAGGGAGAATAAGAACATACCCTTCAGGTGCTAAACGGTATAAGAGAGCATCATACCCCCACATAGCAGACATGCAGCAAATAGAAAAAACGCCTTCACCAATTGCTATGAGTAGTGTGAACGATATAGCGGCTTCATCTGCTGTTGCTTCGCGGCGTTGTAAGTAGTATCCGACAAAAAAGAAAAAGCACGTGAGTCCACTCGCTCCCGTAAAGAAGCTTAGTACGGTATGAACCGGTCCACGCATGTTGAATAAGATAAGAAAAATTATGAAAAAAAACACTCCGAATATTCCAGCGAATATCCCACGTACGATATGGCAAAATTTTCGCATCATAATTGCAGAAACGCTCTGCTCTGCGTATCGATTTTTTTTGGTGCTTGTATTCTTAGAAGATATGCTGTCCACAACTCCCCCCTCGATTTTAAAGCCAAAATGCTACGAGATTAATTTTCTATAATGATATCATAACAAAATACAAGAAAAATTTATTCATTTTAATGAAAAAAGAGGTGTTTTATTGAAATACAAATCTATTTTTGTTAGCAAAAGCAACTAAATCCGCTCGTTAATAAAAAGACACCCCCTTGAAGAAGAAGCTATCCTGAAGCACAAAAGTTTCATAAGCTATATGTCTAATCCAATCAGAAATCACAACTCTTCAATCGACCCGCTTACCCAACTTTTGAGATTGCACTCAAATGGATTGTGCTGATGACAAGCAATAATAACATGAATAAAGAGAAAATATCACAATATCAAACTCTTCTTAAGATAGTACCAACTTTATGATTTTCACTTCAAAAAATAAGAGTCCATCTCACGAACCATAACACAACGAAGATACTGCGCATTCACGAATTTCCTTTAAAGTACCTTCTCCCCTTCTTACAATCGCACCTCTCCCGCAATCTTATCTCTCGATGCAATTCATAAAGACTTTTAAAATATCCAAGGAGAAAACGCTCTGAGAAAGCTTTCAAGTCTAAAATACCCCCATCATTTTTATCATGATGAGGATTTCCCAATCACGCAGAAACATGCAAAATATTCCCCGTTTAAGCATAGAGCTTGTGCTTCAAACGCTCACTTTTTCTTGGCTCTTTTGTCCCCTGCTCTTTTGTCCATTGTCCTAAAGCCGCAAGATGGTTCATCTGCGCACGGTGATGAAATGCTTTTTGTGCAATAGCAATATTCTCATCTTTTCCAGCCCATGCTTTTAAAGCAGCCGCTTGCAAAGCACGTCGATCAAGAAAAGGTCAATTTCCAAGGCAATGCGCCCAAAGCATTGATCGTGAATAAATGGGGCAGAAAAATGCGCCGTTGCTTCCTGATCTGACTGCCCGTAAGACAAGAAAAGCAATTCTTAAGAACAGCGGAAGGTACAGTTTGTTTAAGCACACGAACAGTCTTTCAGCCACCTCTTCAACACCAGCCTTGCGCGCATCCTTGCCATCAATGACCCTATTGGGTTTTAAAATCATCCCCTCTAAAACAACACGGGCTTCAAATAATTCTTTAAAGACAGTCTGTAAAACAGCGCCTGTCACCTCAAAGCAACAGGCAATGGAATGTTGACACAATGGTCTATCCATCGACACTTGCCCCTTCAGCAATCAGCACAATCCAATCTCAAAATTGCCGAACCCAAAAATCTGTATTCTTTATCAAGGAGCATGAACCATGCGAAAACTTGTGCATTTTGATTGCCCTTCTTGCCAAGCAAAGCGTTTGCATCAAAGACAATCACCGCACTCCCCTATGGGAATTCAAGTCTATAGCAATTCAAGCGCTCACCTTTTCTTGGCTCTTTGTCCATTGTCCTAAAGCCGCAAGATGGTTCATCTGCGCACGGTGATGAAATGCTTTTTGTGCAATAGCAATATTCTCATCTTTTCCAGCCCATGCTTTTAAAGCAGCCGCTTGCAAAGCACGTCCATAGGAAAAGGTCAATTTCCAAGGCAATGCGCCCAAAGAATTCATGGCTGATAAATGCGCCGTTGCTTCCTGATCTGACTGCCCACCAGAGAGAAAAGCAATTCCTGGAACAGCAGAAGGTACAGTTTGTTTAAGCACACAAACAGTCTTTTCAGCCACCTCTTCAACACCAGCCTTGCGCGCATCCTTGCCATCAATCACCATATTGGGTTTTAAAATCATCCCCTCTAAAACAACACGGGCTTCAAATAATTCTTTAAAGACAGTCTGTAAAACAGCGCCTGTCACCTCAAAGCAACGTGCAATGGAATGCCCGCACGACGGTCCATCCATCAGCACTTCCGGCTCCACAATCGGCACGATATTGAGTTCCTGACATAAAGCAGCATAGCGTGCAAGAGCGTGTGCATTTTGATTGATAGCGCCTCTTGTTGGTAAGGTATCTGCATTAATGGCAATCACCGCCCGCCACTTAGCAAAACGTGCGCCCAAAGTATAATAGTCTTTTAACCGTTCACGAAGACCATCTAACCCTTCGGTAATTGTCTCTTGAGGAAAAGCAGCTAAGGGTTTCGCACCCGTATCAACTTTAATTCCTGGTAATGCCCCTGCATCACGAATAAGATTCGTCAACATTTGCCCTGTTGATGCTTTTTGTCGAATGGTTTCATCAAATAAAATGACTCCAGAGATAGCGTTTTGCATAGCTTCTTTTGCACTAAAAAGCATTTCACGATAAGCACGGCGCCTATCTTCATTGGATTCAACACCAATGCTTTCAAAACGCTTTCCAATGGTCGCCGTACTTTCATCTGCTGCTAAAATACCTTTACCCGCCTGCACAAGAGAAAGTGCAATATCTTCAAGCCGTTCAGTCATAAAAAATTCCTCTTTATTTTCTCTATTTTGTCTTAAAATTTTCCAAAAGCGCGCAATACGCTTAAACTCACCTCACACAACACACAACTTTAAAGCTGCTTTTCGCATAATCCCTTTAAGGCTGCATAAGGGCGAGAATCCCAGGCAGAACCTTCCCTTCCATCCATTCCAAAAAAGCCCCTCCTGCAGTTGAGAGATAAGTAAAATCATTAGCAACATCAGCATGATTAAGAGCAAAAACCGTATCGCCCCCTCCCGCAATTGAAACCAACCTGCCCGTCAGGCTGCGTTCTGCGGCATGGCGTGCAACAGCAATTGTTCCTTTATCAAAAGGAGGCATCTCAAAAACACCAAGGGGTCCATTCCACACAAGGGTAGCAGCCTTATCTATCACGCTATTGATATGGACAATAGAGCGTGTCCCAATATCCAATATCATGCCCTCTTCAGGAATATCACCAATATCATAAAGACGATGTGGAGCATCTTTTTCAAAGCGAAATCCAACGACAACATCCACAGGGAGCAGAAGTGTACAGTGACACTCTTGCGCTTTTTTAATGATTTTTTTGACCGTTTCCATCAATGTGTGTTCACACAGTGACTTTCCCACATGGATACCTTGCGCAGCTAAAAAACTGTTGGCCATTCCCCCTCCAATCACCAAGGTGTCAACTTTTTCCACCAAATGATTGAGAACAAAAAGCTTACTGGAAACTTTTGCCCCTCCTACAAGTGCAACGACAGGACGCGTTGGATTTCCGAGCCCTTTTTCTAAAGCCTGCAACTCACCTTGTAAAGAGCGCCCCGCATAAGAGGGCAACAAACGCGTTATTCCCTCCACCGAAGCATGGGCACGATGAGAAACCGAAAAAGCATCATTGACATAAAGATCCCCATTATGAGCCAAAGCTCCGGCAAAAGAACAATCATTTTTTTCCTCACCGGCATAAAAACGAACATTTTCGAGCAGTAAAACATCCCCATTTTGCAATGCCTCCACCGCCACCTGCACCGTAGAACCAATACAGTCCGGAGCAAAAGCAACCGGCTGATTAATGATTTTTTCCAGCACTGACACAACAGGACGGAGTGAAAATTCCGGCTCGATCTTTCCTTTGGGGCGACCACAATGAGAAAGCAGAATAAGCTTAGCGCCACGCTTTTGCAGCTCAACGAGTGTTTCTTTATGGCGAACAAGACGCGTCTCATCACAAACTTTACCCAATGCCATAGGAACATTAAAATCCACGCGCACAAGAACACGTTTGCCCAAAACATCAACATCATCAAGCGTACGAAACACCATCACTGTTTCCTCTTCACTTTCAATTGTTTCAAATAAAAACGCATCAAACAAACCTGCTTAATTTTCTTTCCTCTAAAATCTCTTCTTTGCTTTTGCATGCCCCTACTTTGCTTGTGTATGCCACATCTTTATTTTTTCATAAAAGAAACCTACGAAAAACCACCCTTCTCTCCCCTCTACTTGAAAATTCAAAGCCTCCATCATCAAGTGTACAAAAGCCTCTCATTGTTCTTAATCTTCATAATCCATTGTTGCAAACAAATGCATTGGCTCAATTTTATTTCTACTAAAACGCTTCTTTACTTCTATGAAAAAGTGTTTACATTTTTCATTTTCTGACGTTTTTTCAAACGTTATCTCGTTCAGATGTTCCTTTTTCAAAGTTTACTCTTTCAAGCGGCTTTTAAAATCATATACTGCCTTGCACTTAAAAAAAACACCATCAATCCTTAACAGCATCTTCTCTCTGGCGCATAAAAACGACAACTTCTCTCTATTTTTCTCAAAAGAATGCGCCTTAATTTGTACAAAAACGAGGCTTTTCCTCATAAAGGAAAAGGACCCGAGGGTCCTTCTTAGAGTATTTATATTGTCTTGGCAAAAGCCACAGCCGTATCACTCATACGGTTAGAAAAGCCCCATTCATTATCATACCAAACCAGAACACGACAGAGCTTACCATCAATCACTTTGGTTTGATCATTATGGAAAATGGCTGAATGAGGATTATGATTAAAATCACAACTCACAAGCTTTTCTTGCGTAGTGTCCAAAATTCCCTTTAAGGAACCGCGTGCAGCAGTCGCAATAGCCGTATTAATTTCTTCAATTGTTGTGGAACGCTTAGCAGTAAATGTCAAATCTACCACAGAAACATTCGGGGTTGGAACACGAATGGACACCCCATCAAGCAATCCCTTTAATTCTGGCAAAACCAATCCCACAGCTTTTGCTGCCCCGGTTGAAGTAGGAATCATCGAAAGAGCAGCCGCACGCGCCCGATAAAGATCACGATGCATGGTATCCAACACAGGTTGATCACCCGTATAAGAATGGATTGTTGTCATGAATCCATTTTCGATACCCACCGTGTTGTGCAAAACTTGTGCAACAGGGGCTAAGCAATTGGTTGTACAAGAAGCATTTGAAACAACGCGATGCTCTTTATTTAAAGATTGATGATTAACCCCGTATACCACGGTAAGATCGGCTCCTTCAGAAGGCGCAGAAACAAGCACACGCTTTGCCCCCGCATCCAAATGCGCCTTTGCTTTATCACACGCCGTAAAAATGCCCGTACATTCCAACGCAATATCGATATCTAAATCTTTCCAAGGCAATTGTACAGGATCACGCTCCGCGCATACCTTTATTAAACCACTCCCCACATCAATGGCATCCCCCACTACCTTAACATCCCCAGGAAAACGCCCATGAACTGAATCATAGCGCAATAAATGGGCGTTTGTTTCCACCGATCCTAAATCATTAATTGCAACCACTTCAATATCTTTTCGTCCACTTTCTATCAGCGCCCGTAAAATATTGCGTCCAATACGACCAAACCCATTAATTGCAACACGAACTGTCATTTCACATGTTTCCTCATCTCATTTTTAAAACACAACAAATGGGCATTTTCCAATCCCAAACCCTGAATTCCTAAGACGTTAATACCTTGATCAATCAATCACTTATCCACAATAACGCATAACATTATCCACAACACTGTACAGAATAGGATGTCCTACCACCACCCCCACTCATGACAATATAAGTTGTCATTTTGTCATTTTGTCTTTTCCTCTTCGATCTTTTCCAGCTCTCCTTCAGCGGTAGCAACGACATTTTCCCAAGTAATACCAAAATGCGCATAAAGATCATCAATTGTTCCACTTGCACCAAACCCCTCCATGCCAATAAACACGCCATCACAGCCAATAAAACGGTCCCATCCTTGGGCAACGGCAGCTTCAATGGCGATTTTAATCGGCGCATCTCCAATGAGAGCACGCTGATAGGAACAAGATTGTTGAGAAAAGAGTTCAAAACAAGGCACAGAAACCACACGCGTTGGGATGCCTTTTTCTTCTAAGACCGCATGGGCTTTGACCGCAATTTGCAATTCTGAACCGGAAGCAAACAAAGTCACTTGCGCCTCATCACTGGCCGTTAACAATTCATAAGCCCCAAGCATACAGAGATTTTCTTCTTCATATTCTTGACGCAGCAGCGGTAGATTTTGTCGGCTCAACGCCAAGGTGGAAGGCGTTCCGCGTGCTTTCAAAGCCAATTGCCAACACTCGACTGTTTCCATAGCATCAGCAGGACGGAACACAAGATGATTAGGCATAGCACGCAGGCAAGCCAAATGCTCCACGGGTTGATGGGTTGGACCATCTTCTCCAAGCCCGATAGAATCATGGGTCATGACATAAATCACCCGCAACCCCATGAGAGAAGATAAGCGCATAGCGGGACGCATATAGTCAGAAAAGCATAAAAACGTCCCTCCATAAGGAATAAAGCCCCCATGAAGAGCGAGCCCATTCATTATAGCACCCATGGCATGTTCACGAATGCCATAATGGAGATAGCGTCCTGAAAAATCATTCGCAGAGATACTTTTCATCTGACTGCTTTTTGTATTATTAGATCCTGTTAAATCGGCAGAACCACCAATGGTCTCACTCACGACTTCATTGATCACTTCAAGAGCCATTTCCGAAGCTTTACGCGTAGCAACCACAGGACACTCTTCAACGAGTTTCTGTTTATAAGCATCGACAGCGCCATCAAATCCACCCACGAGATCACCACGCATCAATCTTTCAAACTCGACCCGTTCTGAGACAGAAAGAGCCGCCAATTTTTCTTCCCATTTTTGTCGCCTTTTAGCGGCATTAAGCCCTGCTAAACGCCAATTATCGAGAATATCGGCTGGAATAACGAAAGGCTCTGCCTCCCACCCCAAGGCGATACGGGTCTCAGCAATTTCTCGCACGCCTAAAGGGGATCCATGAACTTTATTGGTTCCCGCTTTATTCGGCGCTCCAAAACCGATTGTTGTTTTACAAGCGATTAAAGTTGGTTTATCAGAATTTTTCGCCTCTTCAATGGCATGTGCAATGGCTGTTTGGCTATGTCCATCGACTTTGACTGTATTCCAACCAGATGCCTTAAAACGCGCACACTGATCTGTGCTATCCGCAAGGGAAATCTCTCCATCGATAGAAATATTATTATCATCCCACAACACGATAAGCTTGTGAAGTTTTAAATGCCCAGCTAAGGAAATTGCTTCTTGCGAAATTCCTTCCATCAAGCATCCATCCCCCACCAACACGTAAGTATAATGGTTGATAAGATCGCCAAAACGGGCATTTTGCAGACGTTCTGCCAGCGCCATCCCCACGGCATTAGCCAACCCTTGTCCGAGAGGTCCCGTCGTTGTTTCAATTCCTGCCGCATGCCCATATTCTGGATGCCCCGCAAGCTTTGCCCCTAATTGGCGAAAGTCTTTGAGATCCTCAATACAGATATCTTCATAACCAGAAAGATACAGCAGAGCATAAAGCAACATCGATCCATGTCCTGCTGATAAGACGAAACGATCACGGTTTGGCCAACGAGGATTTTTAGGATCATGAGCAAGGAATTGTGTATAAAGAACCGTAGCAATATCGGCTGCCCCCATTGGCAAGCCTGGATGGCCAGAATTTGCTTTTTCAATCGCATCAATAGCGAGAAAACGGATAGCATTGGCCATCTGATTCTGTTGGAGGGTATTTGTCATGAATGATCGACCACTTTTTTAATACATTATTCTGTTGCTTTTTCCGTATTCTCTTAAAATTCCTTAAGAAATACTCTTTTTAACCATCAGCATGAAACTTCTTGTCACCACTTCAATAACCTTAATAACATTCCCCTCACGCATCCTGTATATCCATGTCATTTATGCCAATACGCGCAAAAAATCCAGCTTTTAATTTATATCTATCCCCTGCTTTGCTTGCTAAAATATCCTACATACTTAAAAATAAAATACACACAATATAAGAATGTAAGTGATTCGTTTTTGCATAACGCATTGATAAAGGATACAATTACCCAAAGGACAAAAGCAATGAACCAAGAGACTACGGTTCTACAAGATGCTCTAGAGCACCTAGAAAAAGCACTTAGAACCTTAGAGATCACCATAATAAACCGCAACGCTGTTATTGATAAAAATAACGAATGGGAAGAAGAAATTCAACGAATGAATGCTGACCGCAGCCATCTTGCCCAAGCGCTTGACAAAGCTGAAGCCCAAATTGAACGCTTAGAATCTGTTAACAAAGAAGTTTCCAAACGCCTTATTAAAGCAATGGAAACGATTCGTGTCGTCATTGATAGATAAAGGTTTGAATGTATGGAAACCGTTTCCGTTACCATTGATGGTAAAAATTATCGCATGGCTTGTAATAAAGGACAAGAACGTCATCTTATTGCGCTTGCCGCTCAATTGGATCAATATATCACTCATCTAAAGAAAAATTTTGGTGAAATTGGCGATCATCGTTTATCGGTTATGGCTGGCATAATGATTATCGATGAAATGGAAGAAATAAAACGAGAAAATAAAAAGTTACAAGAAGACTACAATGCTCTTTTACGCCTTCACAATGAAAAGGAGCGCACCATGGAAAAAATTATGCGTGACACCACACAACGCATTGAAAATCTCACCAACCAATTACTCAAAGATGATCAATACAGCACAAACATTCAAGAACAAGAACAGGAAGACTTCTAAACGTACATCAGCGCCCTAATAAACTTGCGATTTGATTTGCCTTCCCCTCATAGGATAAAAATTCTTAAAGCCACACCCATAAACAATCTGATTTTTTATCGAGAGGATTCCAGTGACAGATGATGCATAATGAACTTAAGGTCCGATCAAAAAGCCGTACTTCGAATATTTCGCTAACACACAAACACTTCATACATCAAAGAAGGAGCCTTATATGACCACGCTTCCAATAAGGGATCTCGCACAACAAACGACCAAAACCAATATCCCAACGCCAATATCATTCTAAAAAAAATCATATCGATGATTGATCGAACAATGCCTAAAGACCATTGTTTTTACATAAAAGCAACGCACGAAAAGCATATTTTTTAAACACATTCATCCATCACTTTATTCTCATGCCTGACCTTCATGACTTTTTGGGAACACAAATTTGATTCAATTCTATTTTCTCTATTTGCAAAAGTTTCACCCACTCATAAAAGCTTTAAAAAGCTTAAAAGTGAGAAAATTTTTAAAGCTCTCATTCAAACAGCAAAAGAATGAATTTTCATGACCAATGAATATCTCACTCGTAAGAGATTAATAAAGTGATCCCCAATATGCCTCAATGAGATAAAAGAATCTCTCGCATTAAATTCCCCAACGTAAGCACGATATCTTCAAAACGAAAGACAAAACAGAAATTCAACAGACAAAATGACAACATCACCGCATCCCGCCCCAAAACCTGATTCTCAAACACCAAACACCGTTCTTTTTCCATAATGGAAGATCAAAGCAATAATAGAAGCAAGCCGGCACCATCACACACTTTACCACCCCCCAATATTGTGTGGACAGCCCTTGGCACTTAAGGCGGTTCATAAAAGCCATTTTTAGTCCTTTGTTGTACAAATTTTATCCACACACTCATCTCGCTTGTGACATACAAGCGAATAGTTATGATTGATAAAAAATAAACAAATTTAAAACGAGAGAATCTTACGGCATTCAAAGTTTCAACTCAATATAAAGAAGCTCTATGATCATTATAAATCAATATGTTGTAAACAAACCAACAAAGCATCAAGCCAACTTCTTTTGCATAAAAAAGCGCACAAAAACATATTTTAAAAACACATTAACTCATCACTTTTTTCATGACATACCAGCATGAAACTTTTTAGGTATATAATCTTGTTCAATTCTGCTTGGAAAAATTTAAAAATGAGAAAAATTGTAAGGTTCTCATGATCAATAAACAATCTCACTCGTAAGACATCAATAAAGCAAGCCCTAAGATGCCTCAATGAGATAAAAGGAAATCTCCCTATTAAATGCTCCACCATAAAAGCAGCTTTCTCAAAACTAAAAGTAAAATCAACAAATCACATCACCACATCTACTTTTCCCCCATCACCAAACCTAATGCACAAACGAAACGCCGTGCAGTTTCCACAATGGGAGATAAAGCAATAATTGGTCTATTGGGACGTTCACAAGATTTCCGCACCCCCGTTGTTCCTGAAGTCTATTCAAAGACGCATGAAAAAATACCATGCGTAAACAGATCAAATCCCCTTCGTGCCATCTGGAAAAACAGAAGCAATACACAAGAGATTGGTAGCACCTGGTGTTCCAAGGGGAACACCGGCTGTCACAAGAAAACGATCTCCTCCTTGGCAAAAACCTTCCTGAAACGCTATGGCTGCTGCTCGATCAACCATATCCTCTAAATTCTTTGCATCATCGCTCACCACACGAATGAAGCCCCCAAACGAGAGCCAAACGCCGTGCAGTTTCCACAATGGGAGATAAAGCAATAATCGGTCTATTGAGACGTTCACGAGAGGCGCGCACCCCCGTTGTTCCTGAAGTCTATTCAAAGATGCATGAAAAAATACTATGCGTAAACAGATCAAATCCCCTTCGTACCATCTTGAGAAACAGAAGCAATACGCAAGAGATTGGTAGCACCTGGTGTTCCAAGGGGAACACCGGCTGTCACAAGAAAACGATCTCCTCCTTGGCAAAAACCTTCCTGAAACGCTATGGCTGCTGCTCGATCAACCATATCCTCTAAATTCTTTGCATCATCGCTCACCACACGAATGAAGCCCCCAAACGAGAGCCAAACGCCGTGCAGTTTCCACAATGGGAGATAAAGCAATAATTGGTCTATTGGGACGTTCACAAGATTTCCGCACCCCCGTTGTTCCTGAAGTCTATTCAAAGACGCATGAAAAAATACCATGCGTAAACAGATCAAATCCCCTTCGTGCCATCTGGAAAAACAGAAGCAATACACAAGAGATTGGTAGCACCTGGTGTTCCAAGGGGAACACCGGCTGTCACAAGAAAGCGATCTCCTCCTTGGCAAAAACCTTCCTGAAACGCTATGGCTGCTGCTCGATCAACCATATCCTCTAAATTCTTTGCATCATCGCTCACCACACGAATGAAGCCCCCAAACGAGAGCCAAACGCCGTGCAATTTCCACAATGGGAGATAAGGCAATAATTGGTCTATTGGGACGTTCACGAGAGGCGCGCACCCCCGTTGTTCCTGAAGTCTATTCAAAGATGCATGAAAAAATACCATGCGTAAACAGATCAAATCCCCTTCGTGCCATCTGGAGAAACAGAAGCAATACGCAAGAGATTGGTAGCACCTGGTGTTCCAAGGGGAACACCGGCTGTCACAAGAAAGCGATCTCCTCCTTGGCAAAAACCTTCCTGAAACGCTATGGCTGCTGCTCGATCAACCATATCCTCTAAATTCTTTGCATCATCGCTCACCACACAATGAAGCCCCCAAACGAGAGCCAAACGCCGTGCGGTTTCCACAATGGGAGATAAAGCAATAATCGGTCTATTGGGACGTTCACGAGAGGCGCGCACCCCTGTTGTTCCTGAAGCCGTATAGGCAACGATAGCTGCTAACGCAAGTGTTTCAGCAATCTGACGTGCTGCAAGAGAAATCGCATCGGTTCCTGTTGATTCTGGTGCAGGATGTTGTGCTCCAACTTGAGCGGCATAGGTGTGATCTTGTTCAATTTGCCGCGCGATTTTGTCCATCATAAGCACTGCCTCTTCCGGATAACGACCAGAAGCCGATTCAGCCGACAACATCACCGCATCTGTTCCTGAATAAACCGCGGTAGCCACATCTGAGACTTCTGCGCGTGTGGGAACAGGAGATGTGATCATTGATTCGAGCATTTGTGTTGCCACCACAACCGGTTTTCCAGCTAAACGACAAGCTTTTATCAGCTCCATCTGAAGTGCAGGAATCCTTTCCAGAGGCATTTCCACACCGAGATCACCCCGTGCAATCATAATACCATCGGAGATTTCAATAATCTTCTCTATATGCTCCAAGGCTTGAGGCTTTTCTATTTTAGCCATCAAAGACACCTTGCTTTTCGTCAACTGACGCACCGCTATAATATCTTCTGGACGCTGAATAAAAGACAGTGCAACCCAATCAACAGGGTACTGTAACAGAGCCTGAAGATCAGCCTTATCTTTTGAGGTCATCGAATCAAAAGGCAAAACTGTATCAGGAAAACTCACACCTTTTCGATCAGAAATACGGGTTCCAGCAACCACACGACACTGAACAAAATGATCATCACACACTTCAGCGCGCAGTTCCACCCTTCCATCATCAATCAACAACCGATCCCCTGGTTTAAGTGCCGAAAAGACATCCTCATGAGGAAAAAAAACACGCCGTGCATCACCAGCCACATCGCGATGATCTAATGTAAAGCTTTGCCCAACACATAAATCTTCTTGACCTTTTGCAAAATGACCAATACGCAGTTTTGGTCCCTGAAGATCCACCAAAATACCGATGGGCCGTTGAACAATTTTTTCAACCTCCCGTATAGACTTGACCAAATCCCCCATTGTGTCACAATCCGTATGACTCATATTAAGGCGAAAAACATCTGCTCCTGCCCTAAAAAGCTTCTCAATCATTAAA
Organism: Bartonella tribocorum CIP 105476; assembly: GCF_000196435.1. NCBI lineage: Bacteria > Pseudomonadati > Pseudomonadota > Alphaproteobacteria > Hyphomicrobiales > Bartonellaceae > Bartonella > Bartonella tribocorum. The sequence goes on from NC_010161.1 coordinate 2,364,891, forward strand.
CGGGAAAAAGAAGAAGGACCAAGAGTCGCAATAATTTTTACTTTACGGGCACGTTTCACGGTGGAGAACTTCCTGAAAAAGAAGGGACAACTGAATTGTTGAGTAAAGAA